>CAYSMQ010000100.1:0-645 GCA_964432035.1 uncultured Ardenticatenaceae bacterium | reverse complement strand
GATCCCTACACAGGCCGCCGTTTCCTGCCGCACGTCATTGAGCCTGCAGCGGGCATCAATCGCTTTTTCCTGATGTTGCTCTGCGACGCCTACTGGGAAGACAACGAAAATGAGCGGACCGTCTTGCGCTTCCGGCCCGCGCTGGCGCCCTACAAGGTCGCCGTCTTCCCCTTACTAAAAAACCGTCCGCAACTGGTAGAGAAGGCGCGAGAGGTCTTCGAGCTGCTCGCCCCGCAAATGACCACAACGTGGGATGAGCGGGGCAACATCGGCAAGCGCTACTATTACCAGGATGAAATCGGCACGCCCTTCTGCGTGACCATCGACTTCGATACACTGGAAGACGACACCGTCACCGTGCGCGACCGTGATACGACAGAACAGGTGCGCGTTACCATCACCGAACTAGCAGACCATCTGCGGGAGGAACTGGCAAAATGAAACCACTGGCGCAACGCGTACAGGGGCTGGGAACGACCATCTTTGCCGAAATGACCATGTTGGCCAACGAGCATGATGCGGTCAACCTGGGCCAGGGCTTTCCCGACTTCGCTGCACCAGACCTGATCAAAGAAGCCGCGCGCGAAAGCATCGCCCGCGACATCAACCAGTACGCGCCCGGCAGCGGACAGCCGCGCCTGCGCC
>CAYSMQ010000099.1:0-12905 GCA_964432035.1 uncultured Ardenticatenaceae bacterium | reverse complement strand
CCCTGACAGCCATCCTGGGACAGTTCGAGGGACTGCTCACAGACCTCCTCACCGCTCTCGGCGTGACCTTCCTTTACGTGGCTATGGCCTTTGCCATTCTGCGCTACCGCCTATATGATGTCGACGTCATAGTCCGCCGTACGCTGACCTACGGTCTGCTTACCGGCATTCTGGCGCTCGTCTACTACGGCGCGGTTGTGCTGCTGCAAACTCTGCTCACCGGCGTCACCGGCATAAGCTCGCAGGCCGTAATCGTTCTTTCTACGTTGGTCATCGCCGCTCTCTTCAATCCCCTTCGCCTGCGCATACAGGCGTTCATCGACCGCCGCTTCTACCGCCGCCAGTACAACTCCCGCCGTACACTGGCCAATTTCGCTGCCAAAGCCCGCGACGAGGTGGAACTAGAGGCCCTGCTGGTCGAGTTGTTGCATGTGGTACAGAAGACCATGCAGCCGTCGCACGCCAGTATATGGCTGCAGGAACCAGAAGAGTAAGAGCTTGACATTAGCTGATTTGGAGCGGTGTCTACCTCTACCCGGCAAAGGTTAGTCTTACACTCGAAGGCGCCGCCGGCGCATCAACCGCCAACACAAACCTCGTCTTGGGCATCCACATCGGCGTCTGAAACACTTGCTTCAGCAGACTGCGTTCGTCATAGCTAAAGGCAAGCGTCGCTCCACGATCCTGCCACTGCCAGCGCAGCTTCTCCCACAAATACCGCGCTTCGGCCAGCCGTCCCGGTGCAAACCACGGCTTTACCACCAGCAATTGGCGCATTCGTCCATCCGGCGGCACTAGCTTCACGATGCGGTTCAGCAAGCGTAACGACCACGGCATTCGCTTCACCTCTAACTCCATCACGCGATGTCCTTCCACAATGCCCATCCCGGCCACGATGTTGCCCGCATCGTCGACTGCTACGAAACAGTGCCGCATGGCATCGTCAAACGGAGTTACAGCCAACCACTCGGCCAGCGATTCACCCGTTTCCGGCGAATAAAAGTTGTAGTCCTCATAAAAGCTGTTCATTCCTCGGGCAACCGCACTGTACTCCTCCGACTCGGCTCGTCGAATGGTGACGCCCGTCAAAAGCTCGGGTGGCTTCTGCCGCATGCCCACCACGCCGCTTACCAGTTCGCCCGCCACATACTTCTGCCACGATCGGGCCACCAGCAGCGAACCTTCATTGCCCTGCTGGATATTGGCTCCGATGACGCCATCATCGCCCACGCGCTCTCTAGCTCGCCGCACGCGCCACTCCGCTAGTCGCGTCGCGACGCCTCGGCGGCGGTAATCCGCATGCACGCGCAGGCCGTGCAGCCAGGCATATTTGCGCAACGTCCCTTCATACTGGATGCGACTATAGCGCACAAACCCGCAGCCGATGATTGCTCGCGACGCCTGCCACACGGCCACTGCGCCCTCGACATCATGTTCCAGCTCCGCCATCGCCTCATAAGCGTCCACGTGATAACGAGGCGCGAACTGTATGCGGCCCGTGTCCGGACTGGACAGCAACTCACCCAGTGCGTCGCTGTCCTCGGGCGTCACTTCCCTGATCGTAATAGCAGACTGAGTCACCAATACAGCTGCTCCTCCATCCAGCGCCGACTAAGACACTCCAGCATCGCACAATCACATAAGTCAAGACTTCTTAATCGCCAATCTCTAATCTCCAGTCAACCAGTCTCCAATCTCCAATCCTCTCTACCTCCCAAATGCCGGCAAAAACACCGGATAGTAACAGCGACCGAGATTCCGATCTACGCACAGCTCATACGCACCCGTCTGGTTGTCGCCACCAAAGACGAAGACCGTATAAACGCCCGTCAGGGGCACGCTGCAGTTCATATTCAGCTCGTCAAATATTGTATCGGCCGCACAAATGACTGTTCCACCAACGTCATACACTCGCATGTTTGGATCAAGCTCCTGCGTGAGCATGCGTAGATGGACAAAAAGAGTGTCGCCTGCCTCTGCTTCCGTTTCAAACCCGAACACGTCTACCTCCGGCGCCACCGTAATATTTCCCCTGTAAGTCCGCCCGTATGCGATCGAACTTACGTTTGCCGGCTCGTTGCCTCGCTGCAGGTGTAGATTGTAGCTGCCAATCTGCCCATCCCCACCGTGAGCAAATATCGTATGCCCGCCATCGTCCACCAGCACGCAGTTCAGTTCCAGCAGATTGAAGATCGTATTATCCCCGCACAGTTGGCTGCCGTCCGGCCGATAGATGCGCAAGTGTGGATCGAGCGCGTTTGTCGTAATCTGCATGCGCACGATGACGCGGTCGCCTGCACTACCGTCGAAGGCAAACACATCCATCTCCGGCGCAACGGTAACATGGCCGTTAAGCGATTCCCCATAGGCCATCGCCGTCTGGTTGGCCGGATCACTGCTGCGCTGGAAGTGAAGATTGTAGCTACCGGTCTGACCGTCGCCGCCATGCACGAAAATGGTGTGCCCCCCATCATCCACGAGAGTACAGTTCAGCTCCAACAGGTCGAAGATTGTGTCGTCTGAGCATAATGCGCTGCCGTCCGGCCGGTAGATGCGCAATCCCGGATCAAGTGAGCCCGACGTGATTTGAATGCGGATGATGACCTGGTCACCCACATTACCACTGAAGGCGAACACGTTCATCTCCGGAGCGATACTGATATCATCCGTCGGCGTCTCGCCATAGGCGATTGCAGTCTGGTCGGCCGGATCATTGCTCCGCTGAAGGTGCAAATTGTAGCTGCCGTTCTGCCCCGTGGTTCCCGCAACGTGCACCGTGTGATTGCCGTCAGAGGTGAGCGTGCAATTCAATTCCAGTAGAGTGAAGATCGTGGCATCCTCACAAAGCATGGAACCGCCTGGCGCGTCGATTTGCAGGTCCGGGTCGAAATGTCCCGACGAAACCTGCAGGCGCACGATGACCCTATCATTGGTATTCCCCGCAAACGTAAATGAATCCGTCTCGTCGGCCACAATGGCGCAAGTGACCGTCTCCCCATAGGCAATTCCGCCCGGACAGACCCCACCTTCCGGCGACGCCGCAGAGCCTACCGACCCACTGAACAAGAATGCCGCCACGAACGTCAGAAACGCGAAAACCCCTGCCTTCATTTGAACCTCCCGCTTTCAAGACCCTGACCAAAAAACGCGAAAGCCAATCCTATACCGTTTTCAACCACCCGCCAAGGAGAAAACACACCATTATGCTCACCTTGCACACCTTCCCTCCCAACCCCAATCTCCAATCTCTAATCTCCAGTGCCCCTGCAAACTTGCCACCTGCACACTTGTGGGTACACTCCCCCCATGCCCATCAACCTCCTCCTCTTCGACGTCGACGGCGTGCTCACCGAAGGCGAAGCGCGCAAACTTGATCTGGACCTGTTCAAGATGCTGGCCCGCCTCAACCGGCGCGCGCGCGAAGATCCTTCCGTTCCTGCTGCCACCCTGTGCACCGGTCGCCCCGCCCCCTACGTCGAAGTTCTGCTACAGGCCATCGACGGTCACCTGCCCGCCATCTTCGAAAACGGCGCCGGGCTCTACGTTCCGGAAACCTACCGCTTCCTGCCCCATCCTAGCCTGGACGGCGACGACCCGGCGGCCGATGGCCCCATCGTTCCTGTGCGCCGTCGCCTC
The DNA here is from genome assembly GCA_964432035.1 of uncultured Ardenticatenaceae bacterium. Lineage (GTDB taxonomy): Bacteria > Chloroflexota > Anaerolineae > Promineifilales > Promineifilaceae > JAAYYY01. The sequence continues at coordinate 9,269 of CAYSMQ010000099.1, read as the reverse complement.
GCCGGCACCCTCGTCCGTCGCGGCGTGGCCTACTTCCAGCCCGGCAAGGAGCACACCCTTTCCCTCTTTGCCACCGACGCCGGACAAACTGCCACGCTCCACGAGGAAGCCGACGCTGCTCTCGGCGAGCTTCGGCAGACCGTCGACTATCTCTACTCCCCCTCCTGCCTCAACATCCTGCCGCGCGGCATGCACAAAGGAAAAGGCGTCGAATTTCTATCCGAATACCGTGGGTACGCGCTCGAGGATATGCTCGGCGTCGGCGACTCAGACGTGGACATCGCCTTCTTACAGGCCGTCGGCTACAGCGCCGCTCCGTCCAACGCCAACGAGCGGGTCAAAGAGGTTGTACAGTACGTCTCCCCGCACCCTGCCGCCGACGGCGTGCGCGACATCCTCACCTACTTTGGCATAAGCGGCTGAGCACATCCAAAAGCTCCAGCGGCTCCTTTATCGTGTAGCGCGGAACCTGCTCCTCATTCGCCGGCGTCTTCGAGCGCCGTGGCGCCCAATCCAGCCACACGGAGATCAGCCCCAGCCGGTTCGCGCCGCACACATCGCGCGCCAGATTATTGCCCACCATAACCACCTCCCCATATTCATTAAGCCCAATGTCCAGCGCCTGCAACGCGTGCTCAAACATGCGTGCGTCCGGCTTCTCCACCCCCACTTCCTCCGAAATGGCAAAGGCGTCAAACAGATCGTAGACGCCATGCTGCCTTAGCACGTTGCGATACGTGCCCGGCCTGCCGTCCGCCACCAGCGCCAGCGGCACGTCGCGCCTACTCAACTCATGTAGCAGCTCAGACGCGCCCGGAATCAGCTCCGCGCGCAACGTGGTCTTTGTGGCGTCCTTCACCTCCGTGGCTTCGTCCGCCAGCGTGTCCCCAAAATCGAAGAATATTGCTCGAATGGTCATATGTGCAAATAGAAGCCAGAGATTGGAGATTGGTCGTCGCTACGTAGGCCGGGGACTTCAGCCCCGGGCGGCTTGGCGTCTTCCCCGGGCGGCCTATCTACCCTAGAAGCGCCGGCACTTCTTCCGGCAGTTGCAGCGTCACCGGCGTGCCTTGGGCAAAGAACTGATCGGGACCCGGATTATAGATGTCCACCGTCAACAGCGGTGGGTCATCCTCGTGCGTCCCGTCCTCCACTACCACCCGGTAACGGGCCATGGGACCCACGTACGTCATGTTCACCACGCGGGCCCGGGCGCCCTCAGCGCCTTCCGGCAGCAGCCGCAACGCCTCTGGACGCAGCACCAGCGAAGTGTGGTTTTCCGAGTGCAACGCCGGTCGCCGGCTGCGAATCGTTTGACCAAACACGCGCACGGTCGCGCCATCGGCGTTTGTGGCCACGACCTCCACGGGCACAATGTTGGACAGCCCCACGAACTCCGCCACAAAGCGGTCGACCGGCTGCCGGTACAGCTCCCGCGGCGTTCCCATCTGCACCAGCTCACCCATGTTCATGATCGCAACCTGGTCGGCAATGCTGAACGCCTCCTCCTGGTCGTGCGTCACGTACACGCTGGTGATACCCAGCTGCCGCTGCACGGAACGGATCTCCCCGCGCATGCGCACGCGCAGCTGAGCGTCCAGGTTGGAAAGCGGTTCGTCAAACAGCAGCACCTTGGGCCGGATGACCAGAGCCCGTGCCAGCGCCACCCGCTGCTGCTGTCCACCTGATAGTTGCGGCGGGGCCTTGTCCTCCTGTCCCTGTAACTCCATCAACTGCACCGCGTCGCGCACGCGCCGATCGATTTCATCCCCTTTCATGCGCCGCGCGCGCAGCCCATAGGCGATGTTTTCGTACACCGACATGTGCGGAAAGAGCGCGTAATTCTGGAAAACCATCGCCGTGGGACGGGCGTAGGCCGGCACATTGGTGATTTCGTCGCTGCCAATATACACACGCCCGCTCGTCGGCGTCTCAAAACCGGCGATCATGCGCAGCGTCGTCGTCTTGCCGCAGCCGCTGGGGCCCAGCAGACAAACGAGGCTCCCGGTCTCCACGTCCAGCGTCACGTCATCCACGGCGCGCAGATCGCCGAAATGCTTGCTTAGATCTTGCAGTCGAATAGAGGCGGTCGAAAAAGTCTCTGTCATTACGAAAACCTGAATAGGTCGACGAAGCTTTTGCCCGTCAGTTTGTTGAGTAGCGCTAGGGCAATGAGAATGATGACAATCAACAACAGCGCAAAGGCCGCCGCCTGGCTCGGCGTGCCCGTAATCATCACGCGGAACATACGCACCGTGTAAAGCTGTGTGCGTCCGCTGTTCAAGAAGACGGCGCTGCTCAGGTCGGTCATAGCCCGGATGAAGATGTAAATCACGCCCGCAAAGAAGGCGCGGTTGAGAAGCGGGAAGCTAACCTTGGCAAACGTGCGCAGGCGCGAAGCGCCCAGGTCCAGCGACGCTTCCTCCAGCGTGGGGTCAATCTGCTTCTGCGCTGCCACGCTCGTGCGCAGGCCAACGGGCAGCCGGCGATAAGCGAAGGCCACGACAATAATGAAGAACGTGCCCGTCCACAGATACGGCGCGCCGTTGAAAGCCAGGATGTAGCCGATACCCACCACCGTGCCCGGCACGGCGTACATCACCGTCGCCGCGAAATCCAGCTCGCGCTGCCCTCTAAACGTGGGCCGGCTGACCAACCAGGCGATGACCACGCCCAGCACACCGCCTAACAAGCCGGCGCCAATTGAGACGATCAGCGAGTTGCGCAGCATGGGCAGCGCGTTCACCAGCCCGTTCAGATTACGCAGCGTGGGCGTCCAGTCGAATCCCCACTGGTTCACAAAGGCGCCGACCACAATCGAACCGTAAAGCAGCAGGTTAAACAGCGCCAGAAACATGACCATCCAAAACAGGGGCAACCGTATCCAGCCCGGCAATTCGCGCTGGTGCGCCGCGCCCACGCGCGCGCCGCCAGTCACCGTCACATACGAGCGGCGGCTCACAATCAGATGCTGGATCAGAAATGCGGCCAACGCCGGAATTAGCAAGACCAGAGACAACGCCGCCCCCAGTTGCAGATCAAACAGCTCGATCATCTGGATATAGGCCTGCGTCGCCAGCACCTGGTAGCCGCCGCCGATGAGCATGGGGTTACCAAAATCTGAAATGGAGGAGATGAAACTGAGCAGAAACGCCGTGAGGATGGCCGGGGTGACCAGCGGAAAAGTCACCGTGCGCAGCACGTGGAACGGTCGCCCGCCCAGGTCACTGGCCGCATCTTCCAGGTCCCGGCTCATGGAGGCAAACACGGCCGACAGGATCAAAATCACCAGCGGGACGTTGCTGATCAACTGTACCAACACGATGCCCTGCGGTCCGTAGATGTTATACTCGGTAATGCCTAGCAGATCGTAGGTGACAATCCCCCGCCGGCCGAAGAGCATGATAAAGGCAAAGCTGACGGCGAAAGGCGGCGACACCAGGGGAATGATTGTCAGGATGCGCAGCGCCTTTTGCCAGCGCACCTTGGCCAGACTCAAGGTGTAGGCCACGAGCGTGCCCAGCGCCGTGGCCAACGTTGCCGAGATCACGCCGATCAGCATTGTATTGCGGAACGCGCGCAAGACCACCGGTTGCGCCAGCATGCGCTCAAACTGTATTAGCGAGAATTCCTCCGACCCAAACTCCACGCGGAAACTCTCTAGCAGCACTTCCGCCAGCGGCCAGATCACGAAAACCACGATGCCGACCGCGCCCAGTTGCAAGGCTATTAGGATGATCGGCTCACGGCGGATCTTGCGTGAGAGTAGCGGCAAGCCGAAGGCCAGTAACACCAGGGCCAGCAGGGGCGGATCCCCGACCATCTCCCGCTGCATGACCACCGTCTGCACCTCGCCCACGGTGTCTACCTGCGTTTCCACGTAGCGGAACTGGATCAGATAAGTGGAAACAAGCACCAACAGCACCAGCTCCACAACCAGCAAACCCGCAAACATTAACCGCCGTTTGCGCGCCACCGGCATCTCTTCAAGCCAAGTCAGCGTCGTACTGGTCATACTATTTCATGAGGCTAGAGGATAGCGCGAGAGGATAGAGGTACACCCTTTAGCTCTATCCTCTCGCTCTCCAATCTAGCTCTTTACTACCGCGAAGCCCCAATCTCTTCCTGCCAACGCTCGATCAAAGCGTCGCGTTCGCCGGCCCACTCGGTGGGATCGTAACCGTCGATGAGGACCACGTCGTCCAATCCGATCGTCCCTTCTGCCAGCTGCACGTCATCCAGTACGGGGATGCGGTGCGCCACGTCATTGTGATAGCGTTGGAACGGCCGGCTAAAGACGTAATCGACCCACGCCTGCGCCGCCGCCATATTGCGCGCGCCCTTGATGATCGAAATGCCGCCGATCTCATACGGCGTGCCCTCTTCTGGGAAGCCGATCTCCACGGGCAGCCCCTGATCCTGCTGTACCTGGATGTCGTGGGCAAAGGAAATACCGATGGCGAATTCCCCTGCAGCCGCCAGCCTACCCGGCGCACTGCCCGATTCCGTGTACTGTGCGATGTTCTCATCAAGCTGCGCCCAGTACTCAAACGCGCCATCCTCTCCGTATAGCTCGGCCAAACCGCTCAAGGTCGTGTAAGCCGTGCCCGATGCTGCCGGGCTGGCGATCACAATCTCGCCCTCATATACGGGATCTAACAGCGCCTCCCACGAATTGGGACACTCGGCTGCAATCTCTTCCAGTCGCTCGGGACTGCAGGCAAAACCGATGACGCCATAGTAGAATCCTGTCCAGTGCCCATCCGGATCCTTCAGCGGTCCTTCCGGCAACGCGTTCCAGCCCACACCCTGATACGGTTCAGACAGATCGTCCGCCGCCAGGTTCACGTGCGAGAGATTGGTGGTGCCAAACAAAACGTCACCCTGTGGATTCTCGCTCTCGGCGCGGATGCGTTCCAGCGCCTCGCCGCTGCTCATATCCAGACAGGTCACGTCGACGCCGGTTTCGTCTTCAAACGATTGGAACAGCACCTCCAGCCTTTCCGGCTCAAAGAGACAGGCATATAGAATCAGCTCACCCCCAATCGGCGTGGGCGTCACTTCAACCACCTGCTCGACGGTCTCCTCCACCACGCGCGTGACTTCAACCTCGACAACTTCCCCCTCTACCAGTCGCGTCACAACAACCTCGACCGGCTCCGCCGCCTGCTCGATAATCCGCGTCACTTCAATCGTCTGCGGAGCACAGGCGGCAACAACCATGCTGAGGCCCACCAATACCAGTACGAAGAGCCAAATCTTACGCGACATCTTTTCCTCCTATGCCATAAATTGGCTAATTGTCCCAGCGCTGCTTCACAGCCCTGGGAAGCACGAAACAAAAAGACTACCATCAACGATAAGCGAAGGTACTGGCCCCTTCACGTACGGTACAGTATAGCATAAACTTTCCAGGCCGAAGAATGGGACTGGAAATCTCTCGCAAAACCAGCAATAATACCTAAAAGGAGGCGTTACTCTATGCAATCATCTCCCCTACTCGTGCGCCCCACAGCGGACGCCCAGCCTTATATGCACGTAACCACTGAATCGGCCGGCTGGCAGCATCTCAACTTCGCCGCGCGCCGCCTTAGCAAGGGCCAAACGTGGCGCCACAACACCGGCGACAATGAACTGGCCCTCGTCATTCTTGGCGGTACCGCCAGCGTAGAATCCTCGCGCGGTGATTGGAAGGACATCGGCCGCCGCCGCGACGTCTTCAGCGGCATGCCCTACACTCTTTACCTGCCGCGCCACACGGATTTCCGCGTGCAGGCCGAAAGCGACCTTGATTTCGCCTACGGCTGGTGCGTCGCCGATCAAGACCATCCCGCCCGCCTCGTCACGCCCCAAGACGTGGAGATTGAAATCCGCGGCGGCGCCAACGCCACGCGCCAGATCAACAATATGATCCCGCCCGGCTTCGACTGCCAGCGCCTCGTCGTCGTCGAAGTGTACACGCCCTCCGGCAACTGGAGCTCTTACCCGCCGCATAAGCACGACGAACACCGCGAGGACGACGCCGGCAACGTGCTGGAGGCCGAACTCGATGAGATCTACTTCTACAAACTGGATAAACCAGAAGGCTACGCCCTGCAGCGCGTCTACACCGGCGACGGCAGTTTGGACGAGTTAGTGCTGGCCCGCAACGACGATCTGGTCCTGGTGCCCGAAGGGTACCATCCCGTCGTCTCCGCGCACGGCTACACCACATACTATCTCAACTTCCTCGCCGGCTCCGCACAGTCGCTGGCCAATTCCGACGATCCGCAATACGAGTGGATCAAGGATACCTGGACTGAGAAAGACCCCCGCCTGCCCGTCGTCACTCTGGACATGGAAACCGGCGCCGCATGAGTACACCACGGGCAGACGGCGCCTACGATCTGTTGGCCATCGGGCGCTCGTCGATCGACCTTTACGCCAACGACGTCGGCGCGCCCTTTGTGGAAATCGAAAGCTTCGCCGCCTATGTCGGCGGTTCACCCACCAACATCGCCGTGGGCGCGCAACGCCTTGGCCTGCGCGCGGCCCTGCTCACCGCCGTCGGTCCCGATCCCGTTGGGGATTTTATTTTGCACTTCCTCGAGGGCGAAGGGCTGGAAACCAAATACATCCCGCGTAAAGAGGGCCGCCGCAGCAGCGCCGTGATCCTGGGCATCGAGCCGCCGGACAAGTTTCCCATCGTTATGTACCGCGACAACTGCGCCGACAACTTTCTGACCATCGACGACGTGCAGCAGTCCCCCGTGCGTGACACACGCATCCTGGAGGTTTCAGGCACCGCCTTTAGCCGCGAACCCAGCCGCAGCGCCACGTTCTATGCTTTGGAACAGGCCCACGCCGCCGGCGCCCAAATCGTTCTGGACATTGACTTCCGCGCCGACCAGTGGCACGATCCTCGTGCATTTGGCGTCGTCCTACGTAGCGCGCTTCCGTACGTAGATGTGGCCATCGGTACCGAGGAAGAGGTGAAAGCAGCCATGCTCAGCGAGGCCGATCAGATACAAATCAGGCACTCGCAAATCACCGCGCCAGAAGTGCGCGGCGACCTGCAGGCCAACGTCGAGCATCTACTGCAACTCGGTCCGCAGGCCCTCGTCGTCAAACGCGGCGCGCAAGGCGCAACCATCTTCCCCCGCGACCACGACGGCGACCCCATCGACGCGCCCGGCTTTCCCGTGGAAATCTACAACGTACTCGGCGCCGGCGACGCCTTCGCCAGCGGCTTCATCTACGGCCTGGCCCACGGCTGGGACTGGTACCGCGCCGCCCGCATGGGCAACGCCTGTGGCGCCATCGTCGTCACCCGCCACGGCTGCGCCAACTTCATGGCCTACGAGGAGGAAGTGTTAAAGTTTGTTGAGGAGCGGGGAGGATTTTGAGAATCGACGGCGGACGGCGGACGACAGACGGCGGACCGTGGAGTAGTAATCTTGCTATGACACTCTTTGCGGTCTGTGGTCTGCGGTCCACGGCTAACCGAGGGAATCATCTATGAACACCACCCGCCTTACTATGGCCCAGGCCATCATCCGTTTTCTAAAAAACCAGTACGTTGAACGCGATGGAGAGGAGGCGCCCTTCTTTGCCGGCTGCTTTGGCATCTTTGGGCATGGCAATGTTGCCGGTATTGGTCAAGCGCTACACGAAAATCCCGACTTTCGCTACTATCAGGCGCGCAACGAGCAGGCCATGGTGCACACCGCTGCGGCCTATGCCAAGATGAGGAACCGCCTGGGCACGTTTGCCTGCACCAGCTCCATAGGGCCCGGCGCAACCAATATGATCACGGCCGCCGCCGCTGCCACCATCAACCGCCTGCCTGTCCTGCTCCTGCCGGGCGATATTTTCGCCCGCCGCGACGTGGCGCCCGTGCTGCAGCAGCTGGAACTACCCGGCTCGCAAGAAATCTCCGTCAACGACTGTTTCAAACCCGTCTCCCGTTACTGGGACCGCATTAATCGTCCTGAGCAGGTTATAAGCGCGCTACCCGAAGCCATGCGTGTACTCACCTCTCAGGCGGAAACCGGCGCCGTCACCCTCTCCCTGCCCCAGGATGTGCAGACCGAATCCTTTGATTATCCCGCTGCACTTTTCGAAGAACGCGCCTGGCGCATCGGGCGCCCGCGACCTGACCGCGCGCTTCTGCTGCAAGCCGCCGGTTGGATTCGCGCCAGTAGCCAGCCCCTGATCATCGCTGGCGGAGGCGTTCTCTACAGCGACGCCACTGCCGCGCTTCAGAAATTCGCCGAAACGACCGGCATCCCCGTCGCCGAAACGCAGGCCGGAAAAGGGGCGTTACGCTACGACCACCCGCTCAGCCTGGGCGCCATCGGCGTCACCGGCACGCCCGGCGCAAACATTGTGGCGCGAAAGGCTGACCTCATCATCGGCATTGGCACCCGCTACAGCGACTTCACCAGTGCCTCCAACACCGCCTTCCAGAATCCCGACGTGCGTTTCCTCAATATCAACGTCGCCGAATTCGACGCTTACAAACGCGCCGCCCTACCCCTGGTCGGCGACGCCCGTGCTACGTTGCAGGAGCTGCTGGACGCCGTGGACGACTATGATACGGGCGACGACTACCGCCAACGCGCGCAGCAGTTCAACGAGGCCTGGGATGCCGAAGTCAGCCGCATCTACAATCTTGAGCACGGCCCGCCCATTAGCCAGGGCGAAGTCATCGGCGCCGTCAACAGCGCCTCCAGACCGCGGGATGTCGTGCTTTGCGCCGCCGGCAGCTTGCCCGGCGATCTGCACAAACTATGGCGCACGCGCGACCCCAAAGGCTACCATCTGGAGTACGGCTACTCCTGTATGGGTTACGAAATCGCCGGCGGGCTGGGCGTCAAGATGGCCGATCCCGACCGCGAAGTCTACGTCATGGTCGGCGATGGTTCCTATCTCATGATGTCTTCGGAAATCATCACCTCGATACAGGAAGGCTACAAGCTAACAATCGTCCTCATCGACAACCATGGCTTCGCCAGCATCGGCGGCCTTTCACAGTCGCTGGGTAGCGAGGGATTCGGTACCCACTATAAGTTCCGCGATGACGAGAGTGGGAAGCTCGAAGGCGAGGTGCTGCCTGTGGACTTCGCTGCCAACGCCCGCAGCCTCGGCGCGCATGTCATCGAAGCGCCCGATCTGCCCTCCCTCGTCGCTGCCCTGGAGGAAGCCAAAACGCAGTCACGCACCACGGTTATTGTCGTGGAAACCGACCGCGAGGAACGCGTGCCGGGCTATGAATCGTGGTGGGACGT
>CAYSMQ010000098.1:0-12920 GCA_964432035.1 uncultured Ardenticatenaceae bacterium | reverse complement strand
AGGATGAAGTTATAGGAGAAGTGTACAAAAATCGCGACGCCTGTATTGTAACGGCGGCGGATGAGGCCAAGCACAACGCCGATGACGAACACCAGCAGGGTTGCCAATGTCAGGCCATACTGGATGTGGGCCATGGCAAAGAGAAAAGCGGTGGCCCACAAACCAAACACCGGCTGCAATGCGCCGCGGAACAGGATTTCTTCACCGAGCGCTGCCGAAAGCGCCAGAACGAACCACTCGGCGGGTGTGTCGATGTTCTCCAACAGTAGCGTATTTAGATTATCAAGCGCTTCCGCCTGCTCGGGGTTCGTGAACAGAAAGATGGCGCCCATCAACCATTGCAGGGCAACGAGTATCAGCACCCAGCGCATGCTGCCCCGCAACTGCTCTCTTGTCGGCATTTGCAATCCGAGCCGATCGAGCAGTTTCCATCCCTGCCGCCGCACAAAGAGGCCAACGCCGGCAACGCCAACCATTGCATAGAGTAACTCGGAGGCCACGATGTCCAGTATCGTTGCCGCACTACTTGTTTGAGCCAGCCCCTCCAGACCGCCCTGCGTCAGGGTGACGACACTGTTCCCGATCAGATATCCGGCAAGCACCAGGGCTAGGGCGTGTACGGGTGAGGTAGGATCGATAGGCATCACCCGCGTCAGCAGACGCCGCGTTTCGGGAAGTGTGACCAGCAACCCCCAAACTGCGCTGAGTAGTAGCACGAGCCCCGCGGGCCGGAAGGCCGAAAAAGTTACGCCAACGGTTGTGGCCTCAAGTTGTTGCGGGGGGATTAGTAAAAGCGCCAGACCCATCAAGAAAATGGGCAGGTTAACCAGCAACAGTATCCAGTTGAAGAGTCGCTTGAGACGCTCCGTGCGTCGCGCTTCGGCTACGTTTGCTACGAAGATCAGGCTGAAGAGAAGAATGACGCCAAGAACGAGTTCCATCGACAGGTCCTTTCCTGATGTTCAGCGGAAAACAACAACGGGTTCCTGGTAATCGCCGCATCGTTTATGAACGGTCGATAAAGTCCCACCCATAACTATACCAGCGTCCTAGCGTTTCGGCTTGTCTGCCCCTAAGCTTCTGACTACAATCAGACATAATATGAACCAGGAAGCTCTCGCCCGGCTGCGCCGGTTAGGGGTTGTGAAAGGGGCACGCAAGCTGCAGGATGCGACGCAAAAAGCCTCCAGAGACGAGAAAAGTGACTCCCCGAACAGGACGCCGGGAAACCGCAAACAACGCGCGCCCGTAGACGACGGCGACCCCCAGTTGCTGGAAACGTTGCTGCCGGGATTGGAAGTCGTGGCAACGCCTGCAGGCCCTTGCGCGCTGCTTGATCGCGTCTATCCTCTGCAGCAGCAACACGGCGCCCACCGCCTCGGCGATTTATTAAAGCAGTCAGGCGTCTGCGCCGCGCGCTTCTGCCAGGATGAGCGCCTGGCAGAGCTCACCTTTCGCGATTGCCTTTTCCTGGACACAGAGACGACGGGCCTGAGCGGGGCAGGGACGCTGGCATTCATGGTTGGCGTGGGTTTCTTTGAGAGCGACGCATTCGTCGTGCGCCAGTACTTTCTACGCGATCCGGGCGAGGAGCCGGCGATGCTGTTGCTCCTGGACGCGCTGTTGCAGGACTACCCTGCGCTGGTTACCTTCAACGGACGCTCGTTCGATTTACCATTGCTTGATGGGCGTTTTCTCATGAATCGCATGGCCTGCGACCTGCGCGATCGAGCGCACATTGACCTCTTGCCGCCGGCGCGCCGACTATGGCGGCAGCGATTTTCATCCTGTGCCTTGAGTGCGCTGGAAGAGAACTTGCTGGGCATCGAACGCACGCGCGAGGATGTGCCCGGGTGGCTTATCCCCAGCCTCTATTACCAATATCTGCAGACCGGCGATGGGCGCGATATTGCGCGCATCTTCTATCACAATCGCATAGACATACTGTCAATGGTCACTCTCGCCACGCGCGTGGCGCGCCTCTTCCACGCGCCAGATGTGGGCGACCATCCCCTGGAGTTGTTGGGGCTGGGTAAATGGAAGGCGACGCTAGGCTATCGCGATGAGGCGGAGACCGTCTTACGTATGGCGGCAGCGCCTGATTTGGAAACAGAGTTTTATCAGGAGGCGCTCTTGCGATTGGGCGCTTTACTAAAACGGGACGAGCGTCGCGATGAAGCCGTGACCGTGTGGCAACAGGCAGCGGTGACCAGTTTCGAAGACGTGACGGCGCACGTAGAGCTGGCAAAATATTTCGAGTGGCATGCACCTGATTTAGAACAGGCAATGCAGTGGACCGAACAGGCATTGCAGTTGGTCGATGGATCGGCTTCCAACAAACGCGAGGAGCTGGAACATCGCCTGGCGCGGCTCCAACGTAAGATAGGCCAGTCGGGCGATCATGCCGTAGCATGAGAAGAAGGCGAATTTCATGGGGGTCGCTCTTCTGGTCGGCGGTGCAAATCGCGATCGGAGGCATCATCTTATTGCAGATAGCCCACTGGCGTCTGGAGAGTACCGCAGAGCCCGGCGCCAACGATGGCAGACCAACAGCCGACGCTGTGGCCTTTGCCAATCGCACCATTCCGCCGACGTTCACCCCGCGCGTTTTGAGAACCATCGTGCCCGGCGCAACCTTCTTTGCCACACCGGCTGCCACCTCCACACTTCCGGCGGAAGAACGGGTGCCACAGGCGGGCCCACCACCTACTGAAACGCCAACGCCGTTTGCCGTCCCTGACTATCTAAAGCAGTCGGTCTCCGTACACGAGGCTGAACTGCCACCGGAGACGACGGAGTGCGGGGATCGGGGCTATGTCTTTGCCAGCCGCTTTCCCAGCCAGATTTGGGGCAGTCCACGGAATTACCACGCCTATTTGCCGCCCTGTTATGGACATGATGGGCGCGCCTATCCGGTGCTATACATGATCCACGGCTCCGGGCATAAAGACGACATGTACATCCACCTGGGCTTGCCCCAGCACATCGATCAGGGTATCCGCGAAGGCCGCTATCCTCCGTTCATTGTGATCATGCCCGACAGCGGCGTCTGGGGCGACGCGACGTCTGGCGGAGAGCGAAGCGTCGAAGGAGTGACCGTCCAGGATCTAATACCCTGGGTGGACAGCAATTTCTGCACCTGGAATGATAGGCCCGGGCGCTCTATTGGCGGCATTTCGCGTGGCGGCTATTGGGCGTTGATGATGGCCTTCCGGCACCCGGAGCTATTCACCGCTGTTTCCGGTCACAGCAGCCATCTCCGGCTGGAGACGGACCCGCCTCAGTTTAACCCGCTGGCGACGTACACGACCGTGGACCTCTCACAGATGCGCATCTGGATGGACTGGGGCGAGAGCGACTTCTTGCGAGCCGGGCAACAGGTGCTGCACGAATCACTCATGAATGCTGGAATCGCGCACAGCATGAAGATATCTGCCGGTGGGCATGCCAATTATTACTGGTTCGAGCACATGCGCGAGTACATGGATTGGCACGCCGAAAGCTGGCCCATGGCGCGCGAATCGTACCCTCCCTGCGACGGCACGTTGGCACAGTAAAGTTCTGTAGGCGTCCGGGGGCTCTGCCGTCGTCTAGAGACTTTTATCTACAATATGCTCGCGGTAAAGGTCTTGTGCGTGTCGGATCTGCTCAAGAGCTGCCTTGCGGGGCTCCCAGCCGATCGTCTCCACCCGTTTTCCTTCAAGATCTTTATATCGATTGAAGAAGTGCGCTACTTCCCGTAAATAGTGTCCCGGTACGTTATTCAGGTCGCGATAATCTTCGTAGAGAGGATCGTTGGCGGCGACTGCCAGAATCTTATCATCAGGTAGTTCCTGGTCTAGCATGCGAAAGAGCCCGACGGGACGCGCCAGGATCACGCAACCTGGAAAAGTCGGCTCTTTGATCAAGACCAACACGTCAAGCGGATCGCCGTCGTCGTACAACGTGCGCGGGATCAAACCGTAGTCGGCCGGATAGTGAAGGGGAGAAGCGAGCACGCGGTCGAGGCGTATGTAGCCGCCTTCATGCTCAAATTCATACTTGTTGCGCGTGCCGCCCGGAATCTCCACGATGACGTTGATCAGTTCCGGCGCTTTGGGCCCGGCAGGGAGGTCATGCCACAGGTTTCTCATGCGGCAATTATATGCTCTTGAAAAGTAATTGCCAGAGTTTCTTGATCCACGTTGGTAAGCCTTGTCAAGAACTCTGTCACCCTGGCAATTGCGCCGGCGTGTCAATCCTGTGGTGGCGTCTGCGGCGCCTGCCAGGCCGGAGATTTGTGCACGTGCACAACCTTCCAATCACCGTCTTCCTTCACCAAGACGCGGCTCTCGTTGTGCGTGCGGTGGCTGATATTGCCATCGCGCGCCGTCGTGAGCATGAACGTGTAGCTGACGATTGCAGTATCCCCGTAAAGTTGCAACCGTGGTTCAAGCAAATCGTAGCGAAAATCGCCGTCATTACCTGACCAGTTATGGTCAATCATAAAAAAGTGGAAATCGAGCCCATCCTGACGATGTGGAGAAACGAACCACTCATATAGGGAGAGATCGTCCGCCGTTGTCTGGCGATAGGTATCCGAGTCCTTAGTGAAAATACTGTGTAGATGCTTGCCCAAAAATGCCCAGATTTCTTTTTCAGTCTCGTCCATATCTAACCTCCTTCCGGGTAGCGGGAGCGCCGCCCGTCAATATCTATTCGCTGAATGTGTTCGGACGTTGAAGGGCCTCTCGCAAGAGGCGATGGTAGCGTTCTCTGGGAATCTCCATAGCGCCGAATTGCGCCAGATGCTCGGTTTGAAACTGGATGTCCAGGAGCAAGTAGTTGCGACGTCGTAAGCGCCGCACCAGATGCACCAGCGTTACTTTGCTGGCGTCGCGCTCCAGGCTAAACATACTCTCACCGGCAAACAGACTATTGAGAGTAACGCCATAGAGCCCGCCGACCAGTTCTCCATCTTGCCACGCTTCAACACTATGGGCCAGTCCCAGTTCGTGTAATTCGCCATAAACCTCGATAAATTCGTCACTGATCCAGGTCTCTTCGCGTCCTGGGGCAGGCGCAGCGCACAACTCCATCACACGACGAAAGGCCGTATCGATGTGAATATCAAACGGCGCCTGGCGCACGGTGCGCGCCAGACGAGACGGTACGTGAAAGCGGTCGAGCGGAATAATAGCGCGCGGGTCCGGATCATACCAGAATACTTGACCGTCTTCATGCGCCATGGGAAAGACACCTTGCGCGTAGGCGTAGAGCAACTGTTCCGGATCAAGCCTCATGAGATTGGTTTAATTGCCGTTACCAGATCGTAGTTCACCTGCCACGGATGGAATTGCACCTGACTAAGACCAGACTTTTCCAGCATCGCTCGCATGTTGTCCCGCGATCGGTAGCGGTGTAGAAACAGCTTCCCCTCCAGCCCTCGGCGGCGTGTCACAAACAGAAAACGCCCCTCGCGCAAGACGCGCACCATCTCGCGTACGGCGTCGCTGTCAGAAGGGAAGAATTCCAGCGCCTCCAGGCAGGTCACGAGGTCGAACTGCTCGTCTGCAAAAGGCAGGGGCACGGCCGGATGCTGCAGCAGCGCTACGCACTCGGCATGAACCTGAAGCTTTTCGCGCGCAACTTCCAGCATGCGTCTGGAGTCGTCCAGCGCCACGATCGTGCCCGAAAATCGGCGTGATTGTAGAATGTCATGAGGGACGCGTCCTGTTCCTGTTGCCACATCCAACAAGCGTGGTTGGGCCAGCCCCTGTAGCGCGCTCAGTACCGGTCGGGTGACCAGAAGGCGCTCGTCGGCAGGATCGTATTCTTTGATGGCATCATAGCGGTGAGCGGTAATATCATAGAGCCAAGTGACCACGCGCCGGCCCAGGTACACGCCCTCCGTCGTGACCAGCAGCCAGTAAATCAGGATGCCCAACAGTATCGTGATAGCAAACATCAGAAGTAGGGGGGCGATGTCGTTCACAGCACCTGCTCCTGTCGCAGCCAGGACTCGGTGCGCGCCATTCCTTCCTCCAGACTGACGCCTGGCTCGTAATCGAGGCGATCACGTGCGCGGTCAATAGGGTAAACCGAGCGGTTTGTATAGTGGCTGAGCAGGTTGCGGTTGATAGACAGACCGAGCGGTAGGCGCTCGGCGACCAGCAGCGCCAGCCTCGCCAGCCACAATGGCAGCTTACGCGGCGTGCGCTCGCACATGCGCCCGTAGTGACCGAACCACTCGCGCCAGGGCACGGGTCGGTCGACAAAGTTAAAAGCCTCCCCCGGCGCCCGAGGCTTCGTCGCTGTCAAAACAAGCCCGTCCAACAGATTATCGATGTAGACGGGATGTGCGTGACCCGCGCCGCCGCCGAAAATGACGGGAACACCACGCTGCACAAGACGCACCATGCGCCGCGACCAGCCGTAGCTGCCGGGTCCGTAGATAATGCCCGGACGCGCCACAACCAGCTCGAGCCCCGTTTGAACGGCGACCTCCATGGCTCGCAGCTCTCCTTCCGCCTTTGTGCGACCGTACTCGGAGCGTTGGCGCGTATCCAGTGGCGTATCCTCGTCGATAACTTCGCCGCTGGGCGGGCCATAAGCGGCGATGGAGCTCACGAGCACGAGGCGAGACACACCGGCGGCGGCGGCGAAACGCGCGAGTTGTTCGCTGGCGTAGACGTTGAGGGCCCAGGCGTCGGCTGGCGGTCCATGGCGCGGGCCAAGCCAGGCCGCGACGTGAAACACAACGTCGACGCCATTCAGCATTTCGCGTAGCGAATTGAAGTCGAGAAGATGGGCGCGGCGGAGCTTGACTCCCAGGTCCTTCAAGTGCGACACAGCTTCGAGGTTACGGCCCGTCGCTACGACGGAAGCGCCTTCAACTTCCGCCAGACGGGCAGCAAGGCGGCTCCCGACAAAGCCGGTGCCGCCGGTAACCAAGACACGTTTTCCGCGTAGGGTGGACATAAGCTAATGTTAGATGGGTTTTCGTCAGGTGCAAGGCAGGGGAGCTTATTTCAGCGATGTCGCCCTGGGATCATCAGCCGCTACAAGAATGTGGTGGCAGATATCGAGGATGCGACCGGGTTCCTCAGGACCATGAAGGGGATGATCTTCCAGGTAAGCAAGAATCTCGTCGACGTAGGTCAGCGCTTCCTCCAGGTCATCGGTCGCCAACGCCGCGCGGGCCAGACCCGCCAGCGGCTCCGGCGTCAGATGATGTTGTCCTGTATCGCGGCGCAGAGTCAGCGCCCGGCTGTATACTTCATGGGCCCTGGCGCTTTCGCCGGCGGCGACGTGTGCGTGCCCCAGAATGGTGAGCGCGTCCCCGATCGTCTGCTGCACGCCGGTCTCTTGTGCCGTCGATACGCTTTCCCGCGCCTGCCTCAATGCCTCTTCCGGCTCCCGGGCCCTCAATAGATAAAGGCTTTGGTAAGCCATGGCGTCAGCGACAATATGCAGTGAGTGTATGGTGCGGCCCATGGAAAGGGCTGTTTCGATATGTTCCGCCGCTTCTTGTAGGTGGTCGTCGCGCAAGGCAATTCGGCCCAAAAGTGTGTGCGCGCTGGCTTCGCCATAGGGTGAATCAATCTCACGGAAAATGGCTAACGCCTCTTGGGCCAACCGCTCGGCGCGCGATAAATCCCCGCAACTTAGAGCGATGTTGCCGAGTATGTAAAGGCTGTTGCCTTCTCCCTGTTGGTACTCGGCCTGACGCACCAGGCGTAAAGCCTGCTCACTCCTTCTTCGAGCCGCTTTCATGTCCCCTAAGAGGTGGTGCAGAATGCCTAGATTATATAGAGTCAGGCTTTCCTGATAGCGATCATTAGTCTGGCGTGTTAGTGCCAGGGCGCGACGCAGATGGTCGCGCGCCGGAGTATACGATCCCAACCTGCGCAATGTGTTACCAAGGTTGATGAGTGCGGCAATTTCACCACGCCGAAAGCCGCTCATCTGGAAGTGGGGCAACGCCCGTTCATAATACTCCCGCGCCCGGCGAAAATCTCCCTGGAGTTCGACGATCCGACCGAACTGGTTTAGCGCGATGGCCTCGCCACGGCGGCTGCCGGTGGCCCGATCCGCTTCAAGCGCCTGACTATAGTACGCTTCTGCCTGTTCGTAATCGCCCAGGTGCATGGTGGTGATGCCCAGGGTGCGCAAGATGTCGCCGCGGATCCTGGACTCAGCGTGCTTGCCATGTGCACACAGTGACAGCGCCACTTCTAGCTCTGTTAGCGCCTCATCAAAGTGACCGGTTCGCCACAAAGCGCGCCCTGCCTGGAAACGGGCGGCAATTTGTACCTGCGCTCTCGGACTGATTTCCAGGGCGCGTTCGACAGTGGTTAGAGCCTCGTCGTTTTTCCCTTGTTCGACGAGGAGACGGGCTGCTGAGGCCATGAGCCGGCCGCCGAGCGCAGAGACCTGCGCATTGGCGCCCGCGCCTTCTACCTCCTCAATGGCGGCCCGGACGAGGCGCTGTCCTTGTTCTGCCATACCGCTCAAACTATGAAAACTGGTCAGAGCTTCCAGACTGCCGTCTATGGCCTGCCAGTTGTGTTGGAGTACAGCCCACTGCCAGGCAGCGCGCACGTCGTCGAGAATGGACGTAATAGTCTGTTGGGCCGAATGAGCATCGGCGCCAAAGAGGGCGCTTTCTCTATCTTGCACAAGCTGGAGCATGTAGGCGCTATGCCGCTTGCGCGTTTCACGTTCCACCTGGGGCTTCTCCGCCATCTTCTCCTGTGCAAACTGGCGCAGCACCTGGTGTATATCGTAGCGTGTGCCTTCATGGCGCAGCAATGACCATGCTGCAAGGTTGTTTAGCGCCATTTCTGTGGCGTCTGCCGCAGCAGTTGCCGCCTCGAGATCAAATGGCCCACGAAAGACGGACAGGCGCCGGAAGGTCTCCCGTGAGGCCGGGTCGAGGAGCGCCCAGGAATGGTCGAAAGTAGCGCGAAGGCTGCGATGGCGCGCCGGCGCATCCCGCATCCCGCCAGCCAGGAAGTCTAGATTGCGCTGGATGCCGGCGATGATTTCGTCAAGATCATGCTGGATCAGCGAAGCCGCTGCCAGTTCAATGGCCAGGGGTAATCCATCCACCAATTGGCAAACGTGCGCGACGGCGTCACCGTCGCCTGGGTCGAAGCCGGCCCGGGCGCGCCGGGCGCAGGACGCGAACAGTCGAGCGGCGTCCTCCTTCCCACGGCCTGAGTCTTTAGACGCTTCGGCCCTTTGTAAGCCATTCACGGTCAACACCCACTCCGCCTGCAGGCGCAGACGATGCCGGGAAGTGATCAGGAGCTTCACGCGCGGAGCAATTTCCACTATGGTCTGCACTAGCGCTAGGGCTTCTCCGGCCTCATCCCCGTCCGCGTGATCGAGCAGGTGCTCGAAGTTGTCCAGCAAGAGCAGGATTTCCCGATCGCGCAGGTAGTCGAGAAGCTGCACTTGTGATGGCTGTTTCTGCACAAGGGGAAGGTTGAGTGCGCCGGCGATGGTCGATGGCACGTCGTGCGCGGTGCTGACCGGGGCCAGATTGACGAAAACGACGCCGTCCAGGTAATCGTCGCGGCGATCTTGTGCCGCTTCCAGAGCAAGGCGCGTCTTACCCGCGCCCCCCGGACCGGCGAGGGTGAGAAGGCGGCAGTCGCCGTCATCCAAACGACGGCTAATGGCGGCGAGTTCGGCGATGCGGCCGACGAAAGGTGTCGGCGCCAGCGGAAAATCGTGCCTAACCTGCGCGCGACCGCGGGCGATGCGCTGCTGCAGGGCAATCGTTTCTGCGTCCGGTTCCGTGCCCACCTCCGCCTGTAGGAGGCGCCGGCAAGCTTCGTACTGGGCCAGCGCTGCATTGCGCCGCCCGTTGCGGGCCAACAGGCGCATAAGAAGGCGGTGGGCGTCTTCGTGCAGGGGATCGAGGCCAATTAGATTGCGGGCGTGGCGAATGCCGGCATCGTAGCGGCGGTGATGTAGATAGTAGACTGCGAGCTGCTCGTGCGCCCGCATGGCCATGTGCTGCAGACGCTCGCGCCGGGCGGCCATCCAGGCATCGACGCCCCGGCTATCGTCGACGAAGACGCCTTCCAGAAAGTCGCCCCGGTAAAGATTTAAGGCATCCTCGATGGTAGACGGGTCCTCAAGGATCTGGTCACTATCGGGCGCCTGGGGCATCAGACTGCTCAGCGCATCCTCGAAGACCCCAACGTCGACCCAAATTGGCTGGTCCCAGTCCAGCGATAATGTCTTGCGGCTGACGGCGAGGTAGGGTCGCAGATGGCGGCGTAGACTGGTGAGCAGCGTGCGCAGGTTGGAGAGGGCCTGCTTCTGGGTTCGGTTGTCCCAGAGCATGGTGGCAAGCACGTCGCGGCGGTGAGCGCGAGGGTGACAGGACAGGTAGGCGACCAGCACCTCGGCTTTCTGTGTGACCAGTCCTGTCACACGCGCACTACCCTTTTCGATGACCAGACCGCCAAGCAGCTTTATGGTTAAAAGTGGTGTCGTTGCGGTATCGGGCACGGATTTATTTTATAGAGGATTCTCCCATTAAGCGATTCCTAAGCGCTTTGTTTGTTAAACTTGATCGGAATTGGCGCTTTGAGAGTGGCCGTTCGTAGTAGCAAGCAATGTAAAACTGGGCCCGATGCCAATGACAATAAGATTCTTGGCGTCCGGCCGGCTGTTTTCAGAGGAGAATCCTATGTCGGAGGCACAAGTTCATGGGCATCATCGCCCTTATTCTGGGAGATCACCCGCCGGACGGGTATCGATCATAGTCGTCTGTATGGTCGTCCTGCTGGCCGCGCTGGTGCTGGCGATGGGAGGGCCGCCAAGCAGGCGCGCTGTAGCTGCGCCGGCGGCGCAGACGGCGACGGACGATATAGCGACGCTTTACGCCACCGCTGATACCTATGTCAGCCAGTCGGCCCCCAGCGCCAATTATGGTACCGAGTCATATTTCTGGGTCCAGCGGGATGCCAGTGGTAATGAAAACCAGGCGCTGATCGCCTTCGATACCACTGGGCTACCAGAGAACATCGTCGTCGTCTCCGCTACGCTGCGCCTATACTCTGAGATCAACTTCCAGCCGCAGGCAGCGCCTGCGGGGCTCGCGCCCGTACAGCCTGAGGCGGCTTTGAGCAGCTGGACGGAAACCGGCGTCACCTGGAACAACCGTCCGCTCAGCAGCAATCGCGGCGACCCGGCCCTCGCCTACCAGGTGGGATGGCAACTTTTCGATGTGACGAACATCGTGCAGGACTGGGTTGACGGCGCCGTGATCAACCACGGAATCATGTTAAAGCCGGGTCCTGGCGGCGAAGGATGGGCCTTCTACTGGGACCGCAGCAACGGCACGGCCGGGCCGCGCCTGACTATAGAGTACGAGGCGGTGCCGTGCACGCCTATCAGCGACGTGAGCATAAGTGGTCCCACAGCGGGACAGACAGATAGTAGCTATGAATTTAACGTGAATGTCAGCCCTTCTGGCGCTACTGAACCACTCTCTTACCTCTGGCAGGCAACAGGTCAGGCGATGAGTAGCGGCCCAACCGCCACTTACAGCTGGCCGACGGCCGGAGAAAAGTCGATTCGCGTTACTGTCGGTAACTGTGGTGGGAGCGTGATCGATACACACACAGTGACTATTGAAGAACCGCCGCCGGCATGCGAGACGCCGCTTAGCGACCTGAGCCTAACCGGGCCGACGAGTGGCGCCACGGGACGCACATACACGTTCAGCGCTGTCGCCGGTCCTACGAACGCCGACACGCCGGTCACGTTTAGCTGGGAGGCGACAGGCCAGACGCCGGTAGAAGAAAACGGCAGCGAGACAGTGAGTGAAATGGCGTGGAGCTGGAACACGACCGGCAGCAAGCAGATTACGGTAACTGCCGAGAATTGCGGCGCCAGCTTCGTGCGTCACCACACGATTGAGGTTGTCACGCCCTCGACGCTCCCCGACCTGGTCCCTGGCGAACCTTGGTATGACGCCCACCTGGGCACTGTTGGTTACGTGTTGCGCAACGACGGGCAAAATGACGCGCCGGCAGGCCACAGCCTTGCCCTCTATTGGGATTCGTCGCATCAGGCGAGCGTGACGATGACAGAAATTATTCCCGGCGGCGGCATCCGGGCCGGTACGTTCGGCGACGTATCGAGCGGGTGCACCGGCGATACGAGCGCGATGATGATCCGCGCCGACGACACGGAAATCATAGAGGAGGGACAGGAAAGCAACAATGACTACACAGGAAACTGGCCCTGTGACCTTCAGGTCCCGCAGATCATTGCCGGCCCGACGCCGACAAACATTCGGGAGACGGCAGTTGATATCGCCTGGACCACGGACGAGCCTGCCGACGGTCGCGTCGAATATGGCATGGATGGCTACGCCACGACCACGGTGGAAGCCGGCGAGCTTGCTAACGGTTACGTGCACGAACTGACCAACCTGCAACCGGGCACGACCTACCGTGCCCGCGTCTTCGCTACTGACGAAGCCGGTAATGAGACGAACAGCCAGTGGATCTACTTCGAGACGGCGCCGCCCGGCACGGATCCACCTCAAGTCACTGAAATTGACGTGGTAGAGATGGCGGGCAGCCCCTACGAAGCCTACACAATCCAGGCTACCGTGGCCGAATCGACTCACGTGGAGCGTGTTGAGTTCTATGTGGACGACGTCCTCATCGGAACGCAGTATAGCGCTTTCCAGGACACTTTCTTCCAGCCCTTTGCGGCCCACGACCTGGGAATAACGCGGGACGCGTTCTACAGTCCGTCCGGCCTTTCGCTGGAGGTGGTAGCCTACAGTACGGGAGGAGCTAACAGCGGCCTGAGCCAGACAGAGACATTCTCCGATTCGGGTCCGCCCGTGCACCTCACCATCTGGGTGCCCGGTCCCGACCGCACCATCATCTTCGACGGAA
>CAYSMQ010000097.1:6576-13088 GCA_964432035.1 uncultured Ardenticatenaceae bacterium | reverse complement strand
AGAAACGCGAACTTCTCCTCGTACGAGGCAATGGCAGCCTCGCGGTCCGCGCCGCTCAATTGGTGTACGGCGCCTTCCAGCTGTATTCCCTTTATTTCCTTCCAGTCAGCGTAATCCTCTTGAATAGTGCCCGCCGCCCATGGATGGTGGCGTAGATTCTGCACATGACGCGTGTCCGGGGCCGACAAGAAGTACAACGAAAACTGCTCGCTGGCGTAGAATACGGCCGCCGCCCACAGGCCTGCCGGCCCCTGCGTGGCCAACGTCAACACGTTGTGCCTCGCCAGATAGTCCAGCGCGCCGGCAAATGCATCGTCACTCATGGCGTCCACCCGCGCCCTGCCATCTTTGGAAGAGGTCTTGCTCCAACTCAATTGCGAATAGATCCAACAGGCGATTTACCGTCTGGTTGATTATATCTTCAATCGTTTGCGGTCGATGGTAGAAGGCAGGAAGCGGCGGCGCCACAATGGCGCCCATCTCAGTCACCTGCACCATGGCCCGCAGGTGACCAAGGTGCAGGGGTGTTTCACGTGGAACAAGAACCAGTTTGCGGCGATCCTTCAGCGTCACATCTGCCGCTCGCAACAGAAGATTATCGCTGTAAGAGTGGGCTATTCCCGCCAACGTCTTCATCGAACAGGGAACAACCACCATACCCTCCGTCTGAAAACTACCCGACGAAATTGCCGCCGCAATGTCACGGAAACGATAAACAACATCGGCCATCCCTTCGACCTGCGCAGCGCCGTAGTCCGTCTCCAGGCCAATCGTCTGCGCTGCCGCGCTGCTCATTACCAAATGCGATTCTACATCCGCAACGTCTTTCAGCACCGCCAGCAGGCGCACGCCATAGATAACGCCACTGGCGCCCGTGATTCCCACAATCAATCGCCTCAATTTAACCTTCCCAAAGCCAAAACCATACGTTATGTCAACTTTTACTTGCACCGTGCAAAGCTATAATGGATTGTATGGGAATCATCACCAAAGCCAAAGGCAACCTGTGAAAAGCCGCTATATTCGCGACCTCGAAACAAGGGACGAACTGGAAAACGAACCATTTCTGCTACAAGACCTAGTCCGTCGCACGACGCGCGACGGCCGTCCCTATCTTCTTTGCACCTACAGCGATAAAACCGGACAGGCCAGCGGCGTCTTCTGGGACGTTCCGGAGCACGTCGACAGTTGGATTCGCCCCGGCGCCGCCGTGCTGGTCACGGGCAAAGTCACGCTCTACAAGAACGCTCTCCAGATAACGACCACGGATCTCAATCCCTGGCAGAAGCCCGACATGGCCGAATTCTTAACCACCAGCCAGCGGCCTCGCGAAGAGATGATTGCCGAGCTGAAACAACGTATCGAGATGCTCTCTTCGCCATGGCGCGAATTGGTCGAGGCCGTCCTCTTGCGTCCCGACTTCTTTCGACTCTTCGTCAACGCCCCCGCCGCGCGCCAGATGCACCACGCCTACATCAGCGGCTTGCTAGAGCACACGTTGAGTATGGCTACCCTGGCCCTGACCATCGCCGACCACTATCCATACGTCGATCGCGACCTGCTCCTCGCCGGCACCCTGCTGCACGATGCCGGCAAAGCCATCGAATATGACGTTTCCGACGGGTTCCAATTTTCGGACGACGGACGGCTGGTAGGCCACATTGTGCGCGCCATCACCATGGTGGAACAGGCAGCCGCCAAAATAGACGACTTTCCACCAGAGCAGCTACGGCACCTTGTGCACCTGATCGCCTCGCACCACGGCAAGGGCGAATGGGGCTCGCCCGTCGTGCCCAAGACGCTCGAAGCCGTTCTGCTACACCAACTCGACCTGCTCGACAGCCGCGTGCAAGGATTCTTCGATCACCTCAATCGCGATAACGGCGACGAACGCTGGAGCACTCGTTCCAGCCACATGTTTAACACCACCCTGCGCCGGCCCGCCGGCTATGGCGAAAACGACCTTGACGACGCTTCGGAAAACAGCAATAGCAACGGCCGGCACGACGACGACATGATCGATCTCTAAAACAGATGACGCCCATGGACGCCCACGCGCGTACCCTCATCCAGGCCATTCACAATACGCCTGGTCGCACCGTCATGGTCACCGCCGGCGCCGGCACCTACGCGCTGGCCTGGTTGCTCGGCGTTGCCGGCGCCAGCCGCACCCTTCTCGAAGCGCTCGTCCCCTATGACTGGGCCGCCTTTGACGACTTCCTGGGACAGACCCCCGAACAGTACGTTGCACTGCCCACGGCAAGGCTGATGGCCGGACGCGCGCTCAGCCGCGGCCGCTGGCTGCACGGCGACGAGAAGGTAATTGGTCTGGCCTGCACAGCCACCATCGCTACCGACCGGCCCAAACGCGGCGACCATCGCGCCCACATTGCTACGTGGCAACCGACCGGCGTCGCCAGCTACAGCTTGCGACTAAACAAAGGACTGCGCGATCGTAGCGGCGAAGAAAAGCTCGTCAGCCGCCTCATTCTTAACGCGCTGGCCCGCGCCTATGGCCTGAGCGAAGAACTACCCCTTGATCTGGATCCCGGCGACGCCTGCCGCCAGCAGCACGCCGACCTTGACCATCACGCGCGCCGCCTTCACCAAGACCGCATTGGCTGTTTCTCCGTCACCGAATATGGGCACGTCGCCGGCACGGGGCCTGGCGAGCGCCTCATCCTTTCCGGCGCCTTTAATCCTCTACACGACGGCCATCTAGGGCTTGCCAAGGAAGCGCAAAAGCGCCTCGACCGGCCCATTGCCTTTGAGTTAGCCGCCCATAACGCCGACAAAGAGCCGCTCGCACCGCATGAAGTGCTGGAGCGCGTGGCCCAATTCGCCGGACGCTGGCCTGTCACAGTAAGCCATGCCGCTACCTTTGTAGAGAAAGCCCGCCTCTACCCTCAGACAACGTTTGTCGTCGGCTACGATACCGCCGTGCGCATTGTGCATCCGCGCTATTACGACAACAGCCGCCAGAAACTACGAGAGGCCCTCGACGAAATCCGCCGGCGCGGCTGCAACTTCCTCGTCGCTGGTCGCACAGGCGAAGATGGCCAATTCCATCCTGCGCCCAGCCTCACGGTGCCCCACGGCTTCGACCCCCTCTTCCAACCCCTCACCGGCTTCCGCCATGACATTTCATCTACGGAACTACGCGAGAGTGGGGCGAGGGGGAGTCGATAGAGACTGGAGGTTAGAGCTTGGAGGATGAGCAATTCTCCAATGAACCAATCTCCAATCTCATATTATCCAACCTCCACCCCCTCCAACTCCTCGATCAACCCCTTTATCACATCAAACCCGCCCTGCCAAAAGGCTTCATCTCTTATGTCAATTCCTGCGCCTTCCAGGATGGTCGCCGGCGCATCGGAGCCGCCCGCGGAGAGGATTTCCAGGTAGCGTGGTTTGAAGCTGTCCCCTTCCACACGGTACTGCTGGTAAAGGGCCAGCACCAGCAACTGCCCAAAGGCATAGGCATACACGTAAAACGGCGTGCTGTAGATGTGAGGAATAGCCACCCACTCATGGCGGAAGTCGTCGCTTAAGTCCAGGGCATCGCCGAACTGATCCTTCAAGTTCTCCAGGTACACCGCGCTTACCTCGTCCACCGACGCGCCCTTCCGAATCATTTCGTGCGCGTCACGCTCAAACAGCGCGAAATAGGACTGGCGCATGATGGTGGCATAGGCGTCGTCGACCTGGTTAAAGAGAATCGCTCGGCGCACCGAGGCGTCGCCGTTCTCCGCCAACAAGCGATCGATAACCAGCATCTCGCCAAACGTCGATGCCGTCTCTGCCAGGGGCAACGAAGAATGCTGCGTCAGCGCCGTGTGGTGCGCCGCCAGCATCGAATGCACGGCGTGTCCCAGCTCGTGCGCCAGCGTCGCCACGTCCTCCGGACGCTGCTGGTAGGATTGCAACACCCATGGCGTCAGATCGGGCGTCAGCGTGGCACAAAAGGCGCCCGAGCGTTTGCCGCGTCGCACTTCGCTATCCAGATGTTGTTCGTCCAACACACGCTGCGCCAACGTCGATACGCGCTCGTCAAAGTCACGATAACTGTCAAGCACCAGGTGCACGGCCTCGTCAAAGGCATACGTTTTTTCTGTTTCACCAACCGGCGCGTAAACGTCGTAGCGACGCAGGCGCTCCATCCCCAGGGCACGCGCTTTGACCCGGAAGTAGCGCTGAAAAACATCCCGATTCTGGCGAGCGACCCGCAGAAGTGTGTCTACAACGTCGTCCGGAACGTCGTTACGCAGATTACGCACCGCGATAGGCGAAGGATAATTGCGCAGGCGCACGTTCTCGCTATGCCAGTCACGCACACAGGCCTGGTATATTTGCCCTAAGATAGTGGCATCCTGACCGTAAACGCGCAGCTGCTCCTGATAGGCCGCCGCTCGCATGTCGGCGCGTGGATCGCGCGCGTAAACCATCAACTCGCCACGCGTCAGCTCCTTCTCTTCGCCGTCGACGGTCAGCTTAAACGTATAGCGGTTGGTGATCGCCTGATAGAGCGTGTTCAGCGCCTGCACGCCGTTCACGTCCTTGAGGTTAATCACTTTTTCTTCATCTTCCGACAGCGTGTAGGGTCGCTCCAGGCGCAGGCTCTCCAGCCAATAGCGGTAGGGACCGGCATGCGTCAGGAGACGGTCGGCCGCGTCATCGTCAAGCTGCTTCCACCACAACTTGAAAAACATGGAGCGGTTGTCGACGTCGGCCATCAGCTGCTGCATGCGGGCCATGAAAGACTGTGCCTTCTGATCTTGTGTATCGGCCGCGAAACTCAAACTGGCAAACCCCTGCAGACGGGATGCGCGGCGTACCATCGACTCGTAGTCATCCAATAACGCCTGGAACGCTTCGCCCGACAAATCCGAATCAAGCAGCGAGCGTTTCTCTTCAAAATTGGTCGCCATCTGCTCTAGTTCGGCGACAGCGTCCTCTATCTCGGCGCTATCCAGGCCTGGGAAGAGCTCGTCAAGACGCCAGGGCCCCATCTCATATCCATTCTGTCCATTCTTGCTTCCTGAACTCACGTTTTAATACTCCTTCTAAAAGCGATATCCTATTGTCGGTCCGCCAGCTCAATGGTCTGGCGCAACTTTATCATCTTGTCAGGGCCATAATATCCCTTGCGCAGACTGACGTTAGCATAGACGAGGCTACGGGGGCCTACCAGGCTACCGGGATTGAGCACCGAATTACATCCCGTCTGTGCATCATCTCCCAGGATAGCGCCTAGCTTGGCCAATCCTGTATCGTATGTCGACTCGCCCACCCGAATCTCGATCGTCGGCCGTTTCCCCGTCCTGCGATCCTTCTCGCTCACAATCGTTAAGTTACTCAGCTTTGTTCCCGCACCAAGATTAACCCGATGTCCTAAAATACTGTCTCCAACGTAATTAAAGTGCGGCGCGTGTGCTCGGGGTAAGAACAGGCTATTCTTTGCTTCGCTGGCGTGGCCCAGCACGCTGCCGGGAAACATGATCACATTTTCTCGCACAAACGCGCCATGGCGCACCACACATCCCGCGCCGATATAAGCCGGACCCTGCACATAAGCGCCGGCTTCCACGCGCGCGCCTTCGGCGATAAAGACGGCGCGGTCGCTCACAAACGCCCCATCCTCCACCTCGCCTTCGATACTGTGTCGCTCTCTCGTCAGACGCGCCACGTGCCAGGCGATCTTCCCCACCGCATCCCAGACGAAATCACAATCGTCGAAAAGCGCCTGCACAAACTGGTCGCTCATGTCAAAAAAATCAGACGGAGCTAACATGCTTCTATCTCCGACCGCAGACCGCAGACGGCAGACCGCAAACTACAAGAACGCTAATCCCCAATCTCCAATCTCCAATCTCCAGTCTCCAATCAACCAATCTCCACCCCTCATCCAGCCACACCCAACGCCCCCTCTATCGCCGGCGTCAGTCGCACCAGAAAATCGTGCACCGGTTCCAGCAGCAGACCCACGGCTGCCCATACCGGGAAATAATCCCACCTCACGTAGGCATTAATCGCCCAACGACGGTCAGAATAATCCCACGGGCATTTTCCCGTCAGGCGCGCAATGAGCCAACCGCTGATCCACTCGACCGCCGTAAAGCCCAATGACCAGACCACGGCGTGCAGGGGCCAGGGCGCGGGACGGATAAAATTATGGACCGGTTCGTAAAGTGGCGCCAGTAATCCGTAAATGGGGAACATCCACAGATAAGTCACGCCCTGTAGCCGCCAGTCGCGCCGGGGCAGGCTGTGTGTGAGCGCCGTAAAGACGACCTCGCCACACCACCCGCCGAGGCCATAGAGAATAAAACGTATTAACACGAAAGTTCATCCCCACTGCTGCCGGCGTCCCCCAGACAACAAGAAAACAGGGAGAGAGAGTTCTCCCTGTTAAGAATCTACATGACCAGCCTTAGCTAGCCTGCTACGAACCGATTGTGGACTGCCAGAGTTCCAGTGGTTCTTCTGTTAACTTCTCGCGCGCTTCCACAACA
>CAYSMQ010000097.1:0-6566 GCA_964432035.1 uncultured Ardenticatenaceae bacterium | reverse complement strand
TCGGCCTCCGTCTCCCCGCCCGATCCCTCGCCACCCCCACCGCTACCGCACCCCCCCCCCTCCCCTGCTCCTACTCCCCCCCCCCCACGCGCTTCCACAACACCGCGTACTCCTGTTCGCTCCTGATCGTCAATCATCACGTCTACAAAGCTCGGTAGACACGCGATATGCGTATCCTCCTCGGACAGGTATCCCGAGGCGATAATTATCGCCTTGACTGCCTGGTTAACAGCTCCAGCGCCGATAGCCTGCACCTCGGCGCGGTCCGTTTCTCGAATCACGCCGGCTATCGCTCCAGCGACAGATGCGGTCCTCGAACGGGCGGATACCTTGATAATGCTCATGTTTGCCTCCCGTACCATGAATTGCCTGAATGCTGGGCCGACAGCCAACTGCAGTATTGGCATTCTAGTCAATTTTATCGCAAATTGTCAAGAAGACTGTGGATAACCCTCACAAAATTGTGGAAAACAGGGCGTTTCGGTGGAAAAGTAAAGACGGTCTCGGCGCGCGAAAAAAACGCACAATCTCCAACATAGAGGGGTGATCCGCTACGGCCGTTCCATATATTCGGGTGAGCTCACAAATCCCGTCCCTACCTGTCCTCATCCAACCATCCTGGGCCAATTCCACGGTTGTGCCCAAGTTATCCACAATGCTTCCACAATCAAGCTGGCGGCTAGACCACACATATGCAGTCTACGCTGACTATCTTACCACATATGGGCAAATATGATAGTTATTCACATATCAACAGCCCTACTATAACAACTAAAAAGAAATATATTAAGAATGCACTCCACTGGAAAACAAGTGGATAGTTCACAGTCTTGCCAAAGAATGGACGATTAGCACGTGTGTGCTATGCTATTCTAAACGAATGATCCAGAAATGACCGTTCAGACCGTTCTTGAAACGCTGCGCCAAAATCGCGACTTTGTTTCCCAGGCTGTGGCCTGGGAACGATTGCCTGCCCGTCCCGCGCGCACGGCGTCGCTGACCCACGATCTATTGCCGCCGTTACGACAGGCGCTTGACGCGCGCGGCGCCCGCCAATTCTACACGCATCAGACGGCGGCCATTGACGCCGCCCTCGATGGCTCAAATGTCATCGTCTCCACGTCCACGGCGTCTGGTAAGACACTATGTTACAACGTGCCCGTCTTACAGACCCTGTTGCGCGAGCCGCCCGCACAGGCTCTTTACCTATTTCCCACCAAAGCGCTGGCGCACGACCAGCTGGCCGAAATCAATGCCCTCATAGCCGCCGGGCTTCTTCCGATTTCTGCAAACAGCTACGACGGCGACACCCCTCGCAGCCGTCGCCGACAGGTTCGCCAGGCAGGTGGCATCATACTCACCAATCCGGACATGTTGCACAGTGGCATTCTTCCCTATCACACCTCCTGGCGCAATCTATTTGGCCAGCTACGCTTTGTGGTCGTGGACGAAATACACACCTACCGCGGCGTCTTCGGCAGCCACGTGGCCAACGTCTTGCGCCGGTTGCGCCGCCTTTGTCGCTTCTATGGCAGCGACCCGCAGTTCATCTGCGCGTCGGCGACCATTGCCAATCCGCGGGAACATGCCGAGCGCCTGGTGGAAGCCGACTTCAAACTCGTGGACGAAACCGAAAATGGGGCGCCGAGCGGCGAAAAGCACTTCATCCTCTACAATCCACCGCTGATCGACGAGGAGCTGGGTCTGCGCCGCAGCAGCGTCCTGATGGCCAAAGACGCCGCCATGAGTTTCCTGCATCAGGACGTGCAAACCGTGGTGTTTGCCCGCGCCCGCCAGACGGTTGAACTGTTGCTCGGATACCTGCAAGACGAACTCGATGCCCTCGACGGCGACGCCGACCGTGTCGCCGGCTATCGTGGTGGATACCTGCCCCTCGAGCGGCGCGCCATCGAACAGGGCTTGCGCCAGGGCGCCGTCCGCGGCGTCGTGGCTACCAACGCCCTGGAGCTAGGCGTGGACATTGGGCAGCTGGGCGCCGCCGTGCTCACTGGCTACCCAGGCTCGATCGCTTCCACCTGGCAACAGGCCGGGCGCGCCGGGCGCCGCAATTCGTTGTCCGCGGTCATTCTCGTGGCCAATAGTAGCCCGCTCGATCAGTATATCTGCACTCACCCGCGCTATCTGTTCGGCCGCTCTCCCGAACACGCCCTGCTTAACCCGGACAATCTACGCATCATGGTCAAACACCTGCTATGCGCTGCCTATGAACTGCCCATCCGCGCCGGCGAACCGTTTGGCGCCCACGGGCCCGTAGATGACATTCTTGAGGTGCTGGCGGCTGAAGGCGCCGTCCACGAGACGCGCGAGCAGTTCCACTGGCTGGGCGAAGGCGCGCCCGCTAGCAGCGTGTCTTTGCGCACAAGTGGCGGCGATACCGTTGTCATTCAAGACGCCAGTGGTCAGCAGCCGCGGGTCATCGGCGAACTGGATCTGGAGAGCGTGCCGCTGCTGGCCTACGAAGGCGCCATTTATATGCATCAGGGCCGTACCTATCTGGTTGAGGAGCTCGATTGGGAGGGGCGGATCGCGCACGTCACCCCGGTGGACGTCGATTATTACACGCGGGCCAGCGTGGGCAGCGCCATTCGTCGCCTGGCGCCCGAGGTCGAGCATGAGAGCGACGACCTGCTTCACGCCTACGGAGATGTGCTCGTTGTTACCAAGGCCGCCGCCTATCGCAAGATTAAGCGCTATTCGCACGAGACGTTGGGCTACGGAGAGATCGACCTGCCTGAGATTGAGCTGGATACCAGCGGCTACTGGCTTGTGTTCGGTGAAACGTTGACCGAGCAGCTCATGGAAGCCGGCATCTTGTTGCGGCCCAACGATTATGGGCCCAACTGGCAAGAGCAGCGACAGAAAGCGCTACAGCGTGATGACTTTCGCTGCCGCACGTGTGGTGCGGGTCCCGACCTTGACGGTCATGAAAAGACACAAAGTGGAAAGGGCCTGCACGTGCATCACGTACGCCCCTTTCGCGACTTTGGCTACGTCCCGGGAAGCAACGAAACCTACCGGCAGGCAAATCGTCTCGAGAACCTGATCACCCTCTGCGCCAGCTGCCACCGGCGCGCCGAAGAAGGTCAGCGCGCGCGCTCGGCGCTCGCCGGACTGGCCTACGTCTTACGCAACCTGGCCCCACTCTATCTAATGTGCGATCCAGGCGACATCGAAGTCAGCGCCGAGACGCGCAATCCGCTCACGTCGGCGCCTACCGTGGTCATCTACGAACGCGTTCCCGCCGGCGTGGGCTTTAGCCAGCGCCTCTTCGAGTTGCGCGATGAGCTGCTGCAGGCTGCCCTGGAACTGGTCGTCGACTGCCGCTGTCGCGATGGATGCCCGGCATGCGTCGGTCCTCCCGGCGAAATCGGACCACAGACGCGCGCCACGACGCGCGCGCTGCTGCAACTGCTCGTGCGCCGGGAATCGGCCTCTAGCGATGCATAATGTGCTCAAAACGGCGGCCCAAGTAAACAATCAACAGCAACTGGTATAGCGCGCCGCCCACCACATATATCCAGAAAAGTGATCCGTTTTGCAGCGCTTGCCAGAACGCCTCCGCCGTCCAGAATGTCGGCGCCACAGCCGCCAGCCAGCGCCAGGGCGCCGGTAGAAAATAGGCCGCCAGCGCCGGCAACATCAGTAGCCCGCCGGCCTTGCTCATCGCCAACCCCTGCACCTTGTTTTCTGCAAACGCCGCCAGCAACAGAGCAACCAACGGCGCCAGCGGTGCCCCAAGTAGGGCCAGCACCAAAAGCGGCAGCGGACTCAACATCGCCAACCCGGCAAACGGAAACAACACCACCGTGGTCACGGCGCTCAGAAGCGCCGGCATGCCCAGCCGGTAAAGCAAGTAGTGGCTCATGGGCAGCGGTGTGATCTGCAAGGCGGTCAGCGTGCCATCGTCGCGCTGGTCCAGCAACAGAAACCCGATCAGCATGCCCCATAGGAAGGGAACAATCAAGAAAAAGATCGCGCCCATTAATGGCGCGTACAAAGTCTGTAAATCCAGCGGTAGCCAACCGTCCAGACGCACCACGATTCGTGGCAACAGTAAGCGTATTGCAATAGTAATGACGATGGGTAAGAAGATCATCCAGCGCAACATCGCGTCGCGCCGCACGTTCAGGCTATCGATCGGACCCAACGAGCGCAGAACCGCCGCCAGCTTCATCCCACTCATGCTAATCGCTCCTGTCGGCCACGGCCCACACCCGTCTGGCGCACGAACTGTTCATAGGCCCGCCGTGCAAGAAGAAACGCCATAGCGTTGAACGCCACAACGGTGACAATGGCGTAGACCTGTTGCCAGCCTGTCAGCGCACTTCCCGCACCCGCGCGCAGCGCCAGCAGCACGGCCTGCAATGGATGCAGATAGGTCAGCGCCGTACTTCCCACGCCCAAGTAGGGCAGCAGCGGCAATGCCAGCGCTGTTGCCACGCCCAGCGACGGCAGCAGAAATTCGCTGATCGATGCGTAACGCACCACGACTGTCAGGCCCGCCAATGTAAAGAAACACGTGCCCGCCCCCACACCCCACAACAGCCAGCCTACGGATAGGCCGCTATCAATGACTAGAAACGCTAAGATTCCGTTTTCCACAATAGATAACAGCGTCAGGCTCAGCGCTTTACCCGCCAGATATTCGGCCGGACGCAACGGCGTCACAATCTGTGCTTGCAGCGAACCTTCATTCTTCTCCAGCAAAACCAGGCCCGCCACAAAGTAAAAGCCGTTGACCATGATATTGTTGACGATGACCGCAGGCAGCAGAAAGCTAAGATCCCGGCGTGGCGCCTGTGCCAACAGCACCACGAACAAGACCAACATCACGACCATGACATAGTAGAAGCCGTTTCGCCGTTGCAGGCGTACGTCGTTGACCAGCGTGCCCCATATCCTTTTCACGGGCGCAGCTCCCGGCCCGTCACGTCGATGAAGATATCGTCGAGGCTGGCCTCCTGTGTGTGAATCGTTTCCACAGTCCCGCTGCGCAACAAAGATAGAAACGCCCCGTTTGTACCCAGGTCCGGTAACGCGAAATCCTTGCTCTCTAGGCTGCCGTTGGCGCGGTAATCTACGCGCACCTTGCGCTTTCCATAGCGCAGCTTCAATTCGCGGGGCGCTGCAATGAGCTCGATTTCTCCGTCCACCACAAAGGCCACGCGGTCGCACAAGGCATCGACAACCGTCATGTTGTGCGTCGTGAGGAAGATCGTTTTACCCGCCTCTTGTTGCTCGCGGATCAACGTCGTAATGCGCCGTGCGTTTGCCGGATCCAGGCCCGCCGTTGGTTCGTCCAGAAAAAGCAGCGATGGATCGTGCAGCAGGGCGCGAGCGACGGTGAGCCGGTTCTTCATTCCTTTTGAGAAATAGCCCGTAGGTGTGTCTGCTTCGCCTTCGAGACCCACAAGCGCCAGAAGCTCCTGAGGATCGCGCGTTGGCCCGCTGTAAAGGGTGGCGAAGTAGGACAGATTCTCGCGCGCCGTTAGCCTCGAGTAATGGTTGGGAAACTCAAACGAAACGCCGATCTGCTCGTAATTATCTGCACGCCAATGTCGCAGGTCGTGCCCCAACACGGTCGCTGCTCCCTCGTAGTCGCGCAGAAGTCCCGTCAGAATGCGTTGCGTGGTCGACTTGCCCGCGCCGCTGGGACCTAAGAAACCAAAAATCTCGCCTGGCTGAACCTGAAAGCTCAGCCGGCGCAACGCGGGCACGGCGCCGCCGTGGTATGTGTAACTCAGATCGCATACGTCGATAATCATGATCGTTCCTTAACAAAGAAATCGGATGTCTGTCCTCTTTACCCGGGAAGGTTTTCCCATTCGTGAGACATCCGATTTCTCACTGGTCCACAGGCGCCATCAACCGTGCCAGCCCGCGCAACGTTTTCCGTACCGTCTCGCGCAACGCCGGCATCTCGGACGCGTCCCAGTTCTCTAATAGCCACTGGTCCATGGCATCGTCAACGCCCATAAAGAGTCGCATGAGTAAATCCTGGGGCAGATCGCGGCGGATGGCGCCGGTTTCCTGTCCTTTGGCGATGATTGCCTGTAGCTGCTCCTTCACCTGCGCCAGAAGCGACTGCAACGTTGGATCAGAGGCGATCTCTTCTTGTGAAAGGCGCGCGGCGGCTTTCAGCGCGCCAAAAGCCCATGGCCTGTCCTGGTACACATCGAGCTGCGTTTCGTATAGAGCGAATATCGTAGGCCAGAACGTCTCGCCATCCACCTTCTCCAGGGCATCAGGCGTTGCATTGAGCATCTCGCCGGCACAGAACGTAACCGTCGTCGCAAACAGATCCGCCTTGTCGTCGAAGTAATAGTACGCGGCCCCTTTGCTTATGGATGCTTCCTGCAATATCTGGTTGAGCGAAGCGTTGTGAAATCCGTGAGCCGCGAACTCGCGCGCTGCCGCTTCCATAATCCGTTCTCGTCTGCCGTCTGAAAGCTTCTGAAACCTCGGTCTGGGCATACCTGCTCGATCCTTAGACTAACTGGTTAAACCGGTCGGTCTAAATCTTACACGAAAAAGATCGTAATTGC
>CAYSMQ010000096.1:0-13232 GCA_964432035.1 uncultured Ardenticatenaceae bacterium | reverse complement strand
CCCACGTGCGGGTAACTCCACCCGTCGTGACGCCACCCCGTAATCGTTCCTCCGTCGTCGAGACTCCCCGACAGACGAATAGCCATCGCCGTACCGTACGGTTCCCAGGCATGCTCGTCGTCACGCATCCATTTCAGCGAGACCGGTTGTCCCGGCACGGCGCGCGCCAGCAGGGCGGCGTCCAGGGCCGCGTCGTCGGCGCCGTTATGTCCGTAGCAGCCCGCTCCTTGTACGTGGATAACGCGCACGTCGTCACGCGCCAGTCCCAAAACGTCGGCTACGGCCGCTTGCAGCACGAAGACCGCCTGCGTGTGGCTCCATATCGTCAGTTTTCCGTCTTCCATTAACGCCACCGCGGCCGATGGGCCCATCGCGGCGTGCATATGGTAGGGGCGGTAATACGTCGCGTTAAGCGTGCGCGCATCCTCGGCAGGCGCTTGCGGCGCCGGCGCCGGCTTGTCCACGGCCGTGCCCTCCACCACCGGATATGTGCGCGACGCCTCTTCCAACAGCCGCTCGAAAATCGTCTCCTGCGGCGGCAGCTCCTTCTCTGTCCGCCACGTCGCCGCCGCCGACAAAGCGTCGCGAGCCTGAACCGCCTGCGCTTCGTCCTCGGCAATGACGCCCACGAAGCTGCCGTCACGCACGATCTCCAGCACACCGGGGATCTGTCGCGCCGTCGTTTCGTCCAATTGGCTCAAACGGGCGTGGTAACCTGGCGGACGCACCACGCGGCCGTGTACCATGTCCGGCAAATCAAGATCGTGTACGAAAGTAGGCCGGCCCGTCACGATCTGCGGTAGCGTGCGCTTACCGGTCGCCCGGCCCACAACCACGTGTTGTGCAGCATCCTTGGGCCGCGCCCGCCCGCTAATCTCCTGGCCAAAGCGTTGCCCACCCATCAATTTCCAGTATGTCGTCTTACGCCCGCTCGCCGCATCGCGGATCACCCCGTCCTCTACCTCTAACCCTTCCCGCGACGGCGCTTCTAGCTCCTCAAAGGCCCGCGACAGCAAGATGTGGCGCGCCTCGGCCGCCGCTGCCCGCAAAGCGGCGCCGCTGGTCTGCAGCGACATGCTGCCCGTGGTGCCACCCTCGTCCGGCGTGCGCGCTGTGTCGCCAGAGACTACGCGCACGCGCTCCAGGTTCACGTCCAGCTCCTCGGCCACAATTTGCGCCAGCGCCGTTAGGATATTCTGGCCCAGCTCCACCTTTCCCGTAAACGCCGTGACCGTCTTCCCTTCACTGTCAAAGCGTAGCCAGCCGTCCAGCTGCGGTGTCCGCTGTATAGACCTGGGCAACGCTTCTGGCCCCACGCCATCTTCCTCGTTCGCCGGCGCCGCCCGTTCTACCTCAAAACGCGATTCTGCATCCGGTCGCGCCACGCGCAGATGAATGGCGCGCCTCACGCGGTCATAAATGCCACAGCGACACAAATTATCGTCCAGCGCAGCCCCAATCTCCTCATCTGTAGGATAACGCGTGCGGTCGAGCAATCCCTGTGCTGCGATAATCATGCCCGCCGTACAGTAGCCGCACTGCGCCGCCTGCTCCTCGATGAACGCTTCCTGGAGCGGGTGCAGGCTGTCCGGCCCGCCCAGGCCTTCCACGGTGACGATAGACAGACCCTGAACCTGCGTGATCGGCAACTCGCACGAAGGAACCGCGCTGCCGTCCACCAGCACTTTGCAGGCCCCACACTGCTCGCTACCGCAGCCAAACTTTGGCCCCTTCAGCCCCAGCTCATTGCGCAGCACGTACAGCAGCGGCGTCTGCGGATCGGCCCTCACCGCGTGTGTGTTTCCGTTGACCAGCAGGGTGATAGTCTCGTTTGCAGGCATATCTAAACTCTGTCGGCGAAATAACGACGCTGATTCATACAGTGCAGATTATACTGGCAGAGATATACGAGCGTAACAATGCTGCAGCCCATAGTAATCATACGGTTGCGGCGCTACCGGTATCTGCAGAGAAGCGAGACGGGCTCAGTGCTGCTCCGTCTATGGTTTGTATTTGACCCTGCGTTACACACTCCGCCGCCAGCTGCCCGGCAATGGGCGCCATGATGAACCCCACGCCGCCCCAACCGCAGTTGACGATAAAGCCTTCTATACTGGGATAGCGCCCGACGAAGGGCTGTCCATCCGGCGTCAGGGGCCGCACGCCGGTCCAGGCTGTCTGTAGCGAGGCCTGTTCCAGCGCCGGCACACGATGGATGGCCATTTCCACAATGGCTTCGACCTGCGCCTCGTCTAGGTCCACTTCCGGTTTATCAACCTGCCTCTTTCCCATGCCCATCAGAACGCCATCCATCTCCGGCCGGAAGTACCACTCCGCAGTTAGGTCTTCAACAAAAGGATAATCATTGCTAATCGCCGCGATTGGGTTTGTGACCACGATGGTGCGCGCCGAATTGCGCAGGTCAATATCTGCGCCCACCATACGGGCGATTTGGGCGCCCCACGCGCCTGCTGCATTGACGACTACTGGTGCGGCAATCTTTCCTTTATCGGTCAGCACACCCGCCACTCTCCCTCGCTCCAGCATCACGTCCAACACCCGTACGCCCTCATAGATCCCTACGCCGAGCTGCCTGGCTCGCTTCAGGTAGCCCATCATGATCATGTGCGGATCAAAAGGCCCGTCGTCTGGCCCATAAGTACCCAGGGCAACGTCTTCGCAGTTCAACTCTGGAAAACGTGCCTTCACCTCGCCAGGCTGCAGGACTTCCGTCGTCACGTCATGTTTCATTAGCAGCGCCGCCTGCTGCCGCAAGGCCTCCGCGCTCTGCTCCGTGGCCACGTACAACCAGCCAATCCTGTGAAAATCGATTGGCGTCCCCATCTCTTCCTCAAAGTGCATGTAGGCGGCATACGAATGCTTCGCCATTTCTAGCGTCAACGAATCCTGACAGAATTGCAGGCTGAGCATCGCCGCCGACTTACTCGACGCTCCGGCGCCCACTTCGGCCTTCTCCACGAGCACCACTTCAGCCACACCCGCCTTCGCCAGAGAATAAGCGGTACTGCATCCAATTACCCCACCCCCAATCACCACAACCTCCGCAGTTCTCTGCATCCTATGGCCTCCCTTACTCCTGGCTCTTGCTTGTCCCATACTTTGTGCCCACCCTAGTCTACTGCGCGTCGCACGCGACCGAATCACTGTACTATAACAGAGTCGAAACATCCAATTATTTGACAGCAAAATACAATTCATGCTAATGTTGTAATGTCGTAACAAATTTTCTGATCGTGATGATCCTTGTGTCGGCGTATTAAGAGTGGCCCCTTAACGCCATGCAACTTCAAAACAACTTACCCCAGACCGTAGATCTCGTAGAAGTTGGTCCGCGTGACGGCCTGCAACGCGAGGAAACGATCCTCTCTGTGGCGGAGAAGGTACAGCTGATCGCCGATCTGCTCGACGCCGGCCTGCGGCGCGTGCAGGTCACTTCCTTTGTCCATCCCCGCTACGTGCCACAAATGGCCGACGCCGAAGAACTCTGCGCCCGTCTGCCGCAGCGCGAAGGCGTCCGTTACAGCGGCCTGGCCCTCAACCTGCGTGGGGTAGAGCGCGCCCGCGACGCCGGCCTCCAGGAAGTCGACATCTCCGTTTCCGCCAGCGACGCGCACAGCCGCCGCAACGCCAATCGCTCACTGCAAGAAGCCTTGCGCGAGTTTGATGACATGCATGCCCTGGCGCGCAACAGTGGTATGCGCGTGCGCGGCGGCGTGCAGTGCGCGTTTGGCTACCGGGCGCCGGGAGACGTTGCGCCACAGCAAGTGCTGGACATCGTCGCCCACTATGTAGACCTGGGCCTGGATGAATTAGCCCTCGCCGACTCTTCCGGGCTCGCCAACCCGCGCCAGCTCACCAGCCTTCTGCAACAGGTACAACAGCTTACCGGCGACATCCCGCTCATCTTGCACCTGCACGACACGCGCGGCATGGGCTTGGCCAACGTCTTTGCCGCCCTGCAATGTGGTGTGCGCATTTTTGACACATCCGTCGGCGGTCTCGGTGGGTGTCCTTTCATCGACGGCGCCACCGGCAACATTGCCAGCGAAGACACAGCGTACATGGTAGAGCAGATGGGCATCACAACCGGCATCGATCTGGCCCGGCTGGCAGGCGTGGCGCGCCGCTTGCAGGACCGGCTGGGCAAGGAACGGCTGCCGGGCAAGCTATACGCCCTTCTGGCGCCGGAGGCCGCATAATGACCAACGCGCAGACCGTCGCCGAGAAGATTATCTCGCGCCACAGCAGGCGCACAGTGAGCGCCGGAGACATCGTCATCGTGCCCGTGGACGGCGCCATGGCGACCGACGCCACGGGCCCCATGGCCATTCAGGCTTTTCGCCAGATGGGCGGCGAGTCCCTGTGGGATCCCGACAAAGTGTCGCTGATCATCGACCACGCCGCGCCCGCGCCCAACGAGCGCATCGCCAACCTGCACCATATGCTGCGTGACTTTCACCAAGAAATGGGCGGCCATTTCTACGACGTGGGCGCCGGTATTTGTCACCAGTTGATGGTCGAAAACGACCACGTGCGACCCGGCGATATCTTTGTGGGCGCCGACTCGCACACGCCCACATACGGCGCGCTCAACGCCTTTGCCGTGGGCGTGGGCTCCACAGACCTTGCGGCCGTGCTACTCACGGGCAAGATCTGGCTCAAAGTTCCCGAAACCATCCGCATCGACCTGGAAGGCCGGTTGCCCAAGGGCATTGCTGCCAAGGACGTCATTCTCTTCTTGCTGGGCCAAATCACTATCGCCGGGGCCACCTACATGGCCGTAGAATTCGGCGGCCCGGCCGTTGCGCCCCTCTCCCTTGCCAGCCGCATGACGCTGGCCAATATGACGGCCGAGATGGGTGCCAAAACCGGCCTCGTCGATCCCCAGGGCCTTGAGTTGCCCTACGAGTTTGAGCCCGCCGTCGCCGACCCCGGAGCAGCCTATACTGAGCGCTACAGCTTCGACGTCTCTGACCTGCGCCCGCAGATCGCCTTGCCCCATTCGCCCGACAACGTGGGCGACATTGACGCTGCCTTGGGCCGGCGCGTGGATCAGGCCTTCATCGGTTCCTGCACCAATTCGCGCCTGGAAGACCTGCACATGGCGGCGCGCATTTTGCGCGGCAGGCGCGTCCATCCCCGCGTGCGTCTGGTCATCGCCCCCGCCTCCGACAACGTCTGGCGCGCGGCGTTGGCCGACGGTACGGTGCAGGCCCTGGCGGACGCCGGAGCAACCTTTATTACCTCTGGCTGTGGTCCCTGCGTCGGCACCCACCAGGGCATACCCGGTGACGGCGAAGCCGTCATCTCCAGCACCAACCGCAACTTCCAGGGACGCATGGGTAATCCCCGCGCCGACATTTACCTGGGCTCGCCCGCCGTGGTCGCCGCCGCCGCGCTGCGTGGAGAAATTACCGATCCTGTGGCCCTGCTAGAGGAAGAAGACGCGGAGTGGGAGCTGTTATGACGGCCGAAATGAATACACCCCGTGGCCTGGCCCACGTCTACGGCGACAATATAGATACCGATCGCATTATTCCCGGCAAGTACACCAAGACGCTCGACGTGGCCAATTTGGCCCAGCACGTGCTGGAAGATCTCGATCCGCAATTCAGCGGCCGCGTGCAAGAAGGCGACATCCTGGTCGCCGGCGACAATTTCGGCTGCGGCTCCTCTCGCGAGCAAGCGCCCGTGGCGCTCAAAGCCGCGGGGGTCTCCGTCGTCGTCGCCGCCTCTTTTGCGCGCATCTTCTACCGCAACGCCATCAACATCGGGCTGCCGGTCGTCGAAATTGGCCCGCACGAGATAGCCGGTGGCCATGAGCTGCAGGTCGATCTAGCCGGCGGCGTAGTCCACGATCTGAGCGCCGGTCGCCGCTATCAGGCGGCAGAAATGCCAGAGGTCATGATCGCCATCCTGCAGGCCGGAGGCCTCGTCAACTACTTACGCGAGCACGGAGATTTCGTTTAATGGTTCGCAGAAAGCACTTCAGCACGCAGCGCCACAATCCGGATTGTAGTGAGCGCTTTAGCGCGCCCAACGGCGCATCTCGCCATGACTAGCAATTCTCAGCCCCTCGCCGACATTCGCGTCCTGGAATTCACTCACGCCGTCATGGGTCCCGCTGCCGGCCTGGTGCTGGCAGACATGGGCGCCGACGTGATCCGCGTGGAGCCCGCTCCGCACGGCGACCACACGCGGCGGCTAAAGGGGTTTGGCACCGGCTACCACACCTTCTTCAATCGCAACAAAAAGAGCCTCACCGTCGACGTCAAGACCGACGAGGGACGACAGATCGTGCAACGCCTGCTGCCGTCCAGCGATGTACTTATCGAAAACTTTGCGCCGGGCACCATGGAGCGCCTGGGCCTGGGCTACGAACAGGTAAAGTCCATCGCGCCGCGCCTCATCTATTGCCGTCTCAAAGGGTTCATGGACGGCCCCTATTCCAAACGCACGGCTTTGGACGAAGTGGTGCAGATGATGTCCGGCCTGGCCTATATGACCGGCCCGCCGGGCCAGCCCCTGCGCGCGGGCGCTTCTATCGTAGACATCATGGGCGGCACCTTTGGCGCGCTTGGCGTGCTTGTAGCCCTGCGCCAACGGGAAGAGACCGGGGAAGGCCAGCTCGTGAGCTCCGGCCTCTTCGAAACCGCCGCCTATATCATGGGCCAGCACATGGCCTACGGCGCCATCGCCCAGGAGCCCGTGCCCCCTATGCCCGCCCGCGTCAGCCCCTGGGCCGTCTATCGCCTGTTCGAGACAAAAGACGGCGAACAGGTCTTCGTGGGCATTACCAGCGACAAGCATTGGGAGGCTTTCTGCCGCGTCTTCCAGCGACCCGATCTGCTTGCGGATGATTCGCTGGCAACCAACAATCAGCGCGTAGAGGCGCGCGAGCGCCTGCACGCCGAGCTCGAGGAATTCTTTGCCGAATTGTCCCTCGCCGAGATCGTGCGCCGCTGCGAAGAAGCAGGCATTCCCTTTTCGCCCGTGGCGCGCCCCGAAGATCTCTTCGAGGATGCGCAGCTCGTCGAAGGGCAGAGCCTTTCTATGACCACGCTGCCCGACGGGCGCCAGGCGCCGCTCCCACGTCTGCCCCTGGCCCTGGACGGCAGTCGCCCCCACCTGCGCCAGGAACCGCCCGGCGTTGGCGCGCACACGCGGCAGGTGCTCTTTTCCCTGGGCTATGCGGACAGCGAGATTGAACGCTTGCAGCAAGAAGGGGTCGTTAGAACTGAGTCAGAACAAGAA
Source organism: uncultured Ardenticatenaceae bacterium (assembly GCA_964432035.1). Classification (GTDB taxonomy): domain Bacteria; phylum Chloroflexota; class Anaerolineae; order Promineifilales; family Promineifilaceae; genus JAAYYY01. Next base: position 5,957 of record CAYSMQ010000096.1, on the reverse strand, counting down.
GGAGGGTCGCTTCTATGAGCGTTCGCCCACATTACGACTTGCTTATCAAAAACGTGCGCCTCGTGCGCCCCAATCAGGAAGGCGCGCCGCGCCGCGACATCGCCATACACGAGGGCAAAGTGGCGCGCGTAGACCCCGAAATCCCCGCTGCCGAGGCCCACGACGTGCACGACGCCGGGGGCTTGCTGGGCTTTCCCGGCCTGGTCGACGCCCACATGCACGCCGGCATCTACGCGCCGCTGGCCCAGGACGCCGTCACAGAGAGCAAGGCAGCCGCCATGGGTGGGGTGACCTCCATGCTAACCTACTTCCGCACCGGGCAATACTACCTCAACGAAGGCGGGCCTTACGCCGACTTTTACCCCAAGGTGCTGGACATTTCGGACGGCAGTTACTGGACCGATTACGGCTACCATCTGGCGCCCATTCAGGGCTCGCACATTGACGAGATGCCGCTGCTTGCCAACCAATTTGGCGTCCCTTCCTTCAAGATTTTCATGTTCTACGGCGGCTACGGCCTGCACGGTAAGGCCGGACAGGACACCCAGCGCCAGTTCTTGATGTTGGGCGACGACGACAGCTACGACCTGGCCCATTTCGAATTCGTCATGCGCGGCGCCGCGCGCCTCATGCAGGAGCAGCCCGAGCTGGCCCCTTACATCAGCGTCAGCCTGCACTGCGAGGTGGCCGACATTTTGAACGCTTACACGCGCATCGTACAGAACGATCCCTCGCTAAGCGGCCTGCGCGCCTATAGCGCCGCCCGCCCGCCACACTCCGAAGGCCTTGCCGTCTTTATCGCCTCCTACCTGGCCTACGAAACCGACTGTCTGAATATCAACCTGTTGCACCTCAGCTCGAAAAAAGCTATCGAAGCTGCCCTGATGATGCAGACGCTCTTCCCGCACATCAGCTTCCGGCGCGAAGTCACCGTGGGACACCTGCTCATGGACTACGACACGCCCGCCGGCCCCCGCGCCAAGGTCAACCCGCCCATCCGCTCGCGAGAGGACGTGGAGTGCCTGTGGGACATGGTGCTGCAGGGCAACGTGGACTGGATCGTCAGCGACCACGCCTGCTGCTCGGCCGAGCTGAAGACCGACCACGATCATCCTGACGACGTGTGGTTGGCCAAAGCAGGCTTTGGCGGCACCGAATATCTGTTGTCCGGCGTGTTCAGCGAAGGCAGCAAGCGCGGTCTTGCCTACAACCGCATGGCCGAGCTGCTCAGCTGGAATCCGGCGCAGCGATTTGGCCTCTTGAACAAAGGCGACATTGCCGAGGGCTACGATGCCGACCTCGTACTCCTGGACCCCGATCGCACCTTCACCGTGCGCGCCGCGGAGTCTGAATCGGCCCAGGGTTACACACCCTTCGAAGGTCAGGAGCTGACCGGACAGGTGCGCACAACCTACCTGCGTGGGCAACGAATCTATGACGACGGCGCCATCGTAGGCCCGGCCCGCGGACAATACTTGCGACGGCCGATGAAAGGGCCGTAGACATGGAGGTGCCCGGCACTTCGCAAGTGCCGGGCACATGTAGACGCGAGATCGACCATGACCCTCTCCCTAAAAATAATCTCCCCACTACACGCCACCGCCGCCGATTTGGCGCGACGGCAGCAACGCTACCAGGCGCAGGCCGCGCCGGGCACGCGCCTGCAGGTGGACAACCTCAGTGGCGGGCCGGCGGCGCTAAACAGCAGCGGCGACGTGCTCGACAGCGCCGCCGCCATTTACCGGCAGGCGCTGCAGACCTCGCCGGACGAGTGGCAGGCCATTCTCGTCGATTGCGTTTTCGACCCGGCTGTAGAGGAAATCCGAGAAGCCACGGGCATCCCCACCTTCGGCCCCACGCGCACGACGCTGCCCTTGATCGCCCTCGTTGCGCCCGGCTTCTCCATCATCGCCCGCTCCCGGCGCCAATGCCGGCTGCTGGGCGAACTGGTTGAACGCCAGGGATACGGCGGCCATCTGCACTCGCTGCTGGCCCTGGACATCAGCTACGAGGAGGCCAAGCAATCTGACATTTTCAGTCGCGTAATGGCCGAGCGTTTGCGCCGCGCCGTGGGCCAGGACGGCGCCCGGGCCATCATGTTCGGCTCAACGACCATGGCCATCGACGAAGAGATGCGCGCCGCTGCAGCCGGTGTGCCCCTTTTCATGCCCGGCATGGTCGCCCTGCGCGTCATCGAAGAGCTATGGCACGGCGGATTGTGGCCTGCGGACGCCGCGTCACATCAGGCGCCCCCGGAGAGAAATGAATGACGAGCATCCAACGCGAATCGCCGACGCCCCTCTACCATCAGTTGAAGGAACTGCTCGGCGAGCGTATAAGCAGCGGCGAGTGGCAAGCCGGCGATATGCTGCCTACCGAAGAGCAGTTGCAGGAACAGTACGAAATCAGCCGCACCACCGTGCGCCAGGCGCTCAAAGAGCTGGAAGTCGAAGGGCATATTTCGCGCCAGCGCGGTCGCGGCACCTTCGTCTCTCAACCCAAAATCAGCCACAGTGCAGAACCCCACTTCAGGCTGACCGATGTGCTGAAGGAGCAAGGCGTGCAGCCCGGTTGGCGCATGTTAGACGCTGCCTGGGCCCCTGCGTCCGCCGACGTGGCTGAGCGCCTCGATCTGGAGCGCGAGACGCCCGTCTTCTGCCTGCGCCGCCTGCGCCTGGCAAACGACGAGGCCATCGGTTATCACGTCGCCTATGCCTCTCCCGCCGTGGCCACGGCCATCGACAAGGGACGTCTGGAAAGCGGTGGTTCGCTCGATTATCTACGCGGCGGCGACGTCCTGGATGGCAGCCATGCCAATCGCGTTCTGGAAGCCATTCCGGCCTCCGAAGAGGTCGCCTCCTGGCTCGACGTCGAAACCGGAATACCCATGTTTCTAATCCGCCGCCGTGTGTTCAACCGCCAGGGCCAGCCCATCGAACTGCTACGCGCCGTCTATCGCGGCGACCGGCTCCAATATCACGTCCGGCGCGCTCCGGCGCGCTAATGTAGCGCAAGCCTCTTGGCTTGTGCGCCTGACAAACTGAGGAAACGAATGGGCATCAAGACCCCGCCCAACCAATGGACCTTTGACACCGACATCGCCGTCGTAGGCAGCGGCGGCTGCGGCCTGACCGCTGCCATCGCCGCCGCTCAGACCGGCGCCGAGGCCGTCGTCTTCGAAAAGCAGGCCCGGCCGTGGAGCAATACTGCTCGTTCTGGCGGCATGATCCCCGCCGCCGGCACGCGCTTCCAGCGCGCCGCGGGCATCGAAGAATCTCCCGCCGACTTCGCCACCGATATCCTGCGCAAGAACAAGCACACGTCCGACCCCGACATGACATTGCACATGGCTCAGGTGGCGCCGCGCATGGTGCACTGGCTCGTCGACGACGTAGGCGTAGACTTGGTCTTTATCGACGACTTCAAATACCCGGGCCACAGCCAGTATCGCATGATGTCCCCGCCCAGCCGCACGGGAGCCGATCTGGTCAAAGACCTGCGCCGCGCCGTGCTCGACCACCCGCGCAGCGAGCTGATCACTGACGCCGTCGTCACCGATCTTGTCGCCCAGGACGGCGCCGTGCTTGGCGTGGTCGTGCAACACGGCGAGCGCCGGGAATGGGTGCGCAGCAAGAAAGTGATTCTGGCCTGCAACGGCTTCGCCGGCAACCCGCAGATGGTCGCCGCCTACTGCCCCGAAATGTCCGACGCCCTCTATTTTGGCGGCGAAGGAAACACCGGCGAAGGCATCCGTTGGGGCATGGAACTGGGCGCCGCCGTTGCCTTCATGGACGCCTACCAGGCTCACGCCTCCGTCGCCACGCCGCACGCTATCCTCATCACCTATGCCCTGATCATGGAAGGCGGCATCCAGGTCAATTGTGAAGGCCGTCGTTTTGGCGACGAGACCGGCGGCTATTCAGAACACGCGCTCGCCGTTCTGGCCCAGCCGGACGGTGTGGCCTGGGACATTTACGACAGACGCCGCCACCAACTGGGCCTCAACTTTGAGGAGTACCGCCAGGCGCTAGACGCCGGCGCCATTCATCGCGCCCAGAGCGCCGAAGCGCTGGGCGAGGCCCTGGGACTGCCCGGCCCCAGCCTGGCGCAGACTTTACAAGAGTACAACGCCTGCGCTGCCGGGACGCAAACAGATCCCTTCGGTCGCCAGGACTGCCGGCCGCTAGAGCCGCCCTATTACGGCGTCAAAGTCACCGGCGCGCTCTTTCACACCCAGGGCGGCCTGCGCGTCGACGTTCACGGCCGCGTCCTGCGCGAGGACGGCAGCCCGGTGCCCAACCTTTACGCCGGCGGCGGCGTCGCCGCCGGTCTCAGCGGACACGGTCCCGGCGGCTATCTTTCCGGAAATGGTCTGCTAACGGCCCTTGGCTACGGCATGTTGGCCGGACAGCACGCGGCAGGTACATCGTGAAAGAACTCCACCACCTGGCCCAATTCGTGGCTGACGCCACCTTCGAGCAGCTGCCGCCGGATGTCATCGCCCGCGCGCAGGCCGTGGCCCGTGATACCGCCGGCGTCATTACCGCCGGCATGGTCGAGCCCGAAGTGCGCGCTTTGGCCGACCATGCCGTGGTCACCGCGCCGGGCAAAGCGCGACTCCTGGGCCACGGCGGCCGCGTGACGGCCGCGCGCGCCGCCCTCGTCCACGGCACGGCGGGCACCACGCTGGAAATGGACGAAGGGCACGCCTACGCCCGCGGTCACGCCGCCATCCACGCCCTGCCCGTGGCCCTGGCGCTGGCCCAGGAACACGATGCCGGCGGCGCCAGGGCGCTCACCGCCTTTGTCGTGGGCTACGAGGTCGCCGCGCGCGCCGGGGTCGCCACGCACCTGCGCGCGCCCGTCCACCCCTTCGGTACGTGGGGCGTTCTGGGCGCCGCTGCAACGGCCGCTTATTTTAAAGGCTTTGACGCCGAAGCCGTCGCCGGCGTCCTGGAGCTTGCCGCCGCCTACGCCATCGCGCCCTCGTTCGAAGCGGCCCTGCAAGGCGCCAACGGGCGCAACACCTACGCCGGCCTCGTCAACCGCCTGGGTATGCTGGCAGCAGACTTATACGAATTAGGCTTTCGCGGCGAGCGGGGCGCGCTGCACACTACGTTCGGCGAGATTCTGGGCCGGCAGTTCGATCCCAGCGCGCTCGCCGACGGCCTGGGGCAACGTTACGAAATAATGCGCGGTTACTTCAAGCCGTACTCTGCTTGTCGTTACACCCACGCGGCCGTGGACGCCGCGTTGGCGTTGCGTGACGAGGATCCCGATATGCAGCAGGTGCAATCCGTGGACGTTGAAACCTACGACCTGGCAGCGCGGCTCGCCGATCCGGCGCCCGCCACGCCGCTGGCGGCGCGCTTTTCTCTACCCTACGTCGTCGCCGTCACGTTGCTCTGCGGCGATGCCGGCCCGCGCAGCTTTCGCCCGCCCGTTCTGCACGATCAGGCCGTGCTCGACCTGGCGCGCCGCGTCACCGTACGTGAGGAACCGGCGTTCACAGCCATGACCCCGACCCGTCGCCCGGCGCGCGTGTGCCTGAACATGGCCGCTGGGTCGCGGCGCGAAGCGACGGTGACAGTGACAAGAGGAGATCCGGAGCGCCCAATGAGCGCGCAGGAGCTACAGGAGAAGTTTGAGCAGCTGGTACAACCGGTCGTCGGCGCCGAAGCAACAGCCCTGGCCTGGGAAAGGTGGGGCCACCTGTCACGCCTGGACCGCCTGGACGAATTAATGACCTTGTTGACGCCCGTGGCAGCGTCATAGTGTGCACGCTAGCGCGAAGGAGGTGCTTAGGAAAGCAGAATCAAGACACATTTACAGTCGGATCTTATTAACAAGTGCCCGATGATTACCTTTTATGGAGGAGAAAGCGATGCGTACCTTGAGTAAGTTGTCTGTACTTTTGCTCGTACTTCTATTCACGTTGGCAGCCTGTGTCGACCAGC
>CAYSMQ010000095.1:0-13262 GCA_964432035.1 uncultured Ardenticatenaceae bacterium | reverse complement strand
ACGCCTGATTGTCCTGCGGACAATCACGCTCGCCCGCTCGCACAGTTTTTATACGGGACGTTGTACAGCATTATAAAAATAAAACCATTGAGAATTAGAATTTTATTTGCCCTTCCATTGTTCTTCATCTTTGGATGTCAATCGACATTCAACATGAAGTCCGAGAACAAGAATTTTGAAAAAGCTGAGCAGATTTTTCAGGATAACTTCAGTAAAAATGGTAATGCATTTTTGTATTCGCTCGGAACAATCGGACCTAAATATATTTGGACCCATACTGATAGTAACAAAATTGACTTGAGCGTCAAATTAGCGTTTAGCTGCCGGGAAGTAACAACAGTTTGCCCTGGACCTGACCCTCCTGCAGCCTTTGAAGCGCGTCCACGCCCTGCCGCAAGGGAAACACGGTATCGACGACGGCCTGTAGCCGCCCGGCAAAGATCAAGCCCATCACCCGCTCATAGTCGCGTTGGGTGCCCATCGTGCTGCCGATGATAGACAGATGTTTGCCAAACATATAGCGATTGTCAAACTCAAACTGCGGTCCGCTACTATTGCCTACGGTCAATAGGCGCCCGCCTTTACGCAGCGATCTGAGCGAATCATGGTAAGTGGCAGCGCCCACGTTGTCCACGACCACGTCTACGCCCTGTTTTCGCGTCTCCCGGTAAACGGCTTTACTCCAGTTTTCTTCACGCCGGTTGATTAGCACGTCGGCGCCCAAAGATTCTGCCAGCGCCAGTTTCTCGTCGCTGGAGCCGACGACGTAGATCTTGCGGGCGCCCGCCAGCCTCGCAATCTGGATAGCCGCCGTATTGACGCCGCCGCCCGCACCGACGACCAGTACATCTTCGCCGGCGCGCAAGCGCCCGGCTTCGATTAGGGAGTGCCAGGCGGTGACAAAGACCAATGAGGCAGCCGCCGCAATCTCAAAGGAAACGTTGTCGGGCAGTGGAAGCAGATTCCGTGCAGGCACAACGGTATACTCGGCAAAAAAGCCGGGCACGTGCTCGCCGATCACCGAGAAGCGCCTGCACTGATTTTCGCGACCCGCAAGACAGTATTCACATTCGCCACACCATGAAGAGGGATTGACGGCGACGCGATCGCCAGGCGCAAAGCTGTCCACGCCGGGGCCCACCTCGGCAATGGTGCCCGCCCCGTCGCTCCCGAACACGTGCGGAAACTGCAGCCGCAGCCCAGGCCATCCTTCGATGACCCACAGGTCCAGACCATTAAGCGCCGCAGCTTTGACCTGTAGCAAGACTTCGCCTGGTCCAGGCTCGGGCCTCTTTATCTCCCCAATGCTGACCTTACTCAGGTCACCGTGTTCTTGCAGCAGCAATCCTTTCATTTAGCCCTTCTTACTTGCCTCCTGGCGCCGGCTGGGCCTCTCTCACGCCGGCGATTTCCAGACAGTAGGGCCAGGGATCATCCCCGCGTAGAAGCGCCGCCAACGCCGGACTATCCGCGTAGTATCCGTGATAACGCGCCGGTAAGAGGCTGGCAATATGTACCATAATGAGATGCGTGTAAGCTTCCAGTTCGGGCCCTTTGGCGCGATGACCCAGCTCTGGAAGGTGGAACGGTTTGCCGAAATGCACTTCCATGTGCGTGCGGCGCAGGCGCTTGACATTTGCGCCCAACACGTCGGTGTTCGTCACCGCTGCAGGTAAGATAGGCACCTTTGCGCGGCTGGCAAGATAGGCAGCGCCGTCTTTGGCTTCAAGTAAATGCCCCACCCGGCTGCGCGTGCCTTCCGGCGCCAGGCCGAAAATCGAGCCGTCATGAATGGCATCCATGGCCTGTCGCAACGCCTTGCGGTCCACCTGCCCGCGGTTGATATAGATGACGCCGACTATTTTCATGATGGGTCCAAAAAGCGGGTGGCCTTCCCACTTCTCTCCGGCGAAGAAGCGCAGGCGCATGGGCGGCAAGGCTAAAAAGAGCAGCGGCGGGTCGGCCTTACTCATGTGGTTGACGACGAGGATGTATGGTCCACGCTCGGGAATGTGCTCGCGACCGTAGACGCTCATACTGCCCAGCAGTAGGAGCACAAAGCGCAAAATGACTCTCAAGAAATAAATGATGATCATGCAAGAACCTCAAAACGGACGGTCACTGTCGCAGGCCATAGACAGTAACAGAAAAATCGACGGTTGCGCCGCCTGGCGGCGCGCCGCCGATGTTGAACGGTACGCGTTCACCGGGCCCAACCGGTCCCTCCAGGATCTGTTGGGCATATCCGGTTACATCACCCTGCGCGCCGTAAAAAGTGGCTACAACCGTGAGTGTCGTGGCCGTTTCCGGGCCGACGTTTTCAATCGCGCCCGCCACATTGACCTGACGATCCTCAATGTTAGCTTCAGTATCAGATACCGCCAAGTCCAGATAATGGGTACCTTGCTGCAGCAGCGTATCTCCGGCGACCACGGCAACTACCGGTTGCACCTGTTCTGAAGGCGGCTCGCGCACTAAAACGGCAAAAGGTCCACGCTCACCCGGTCGCAAAACGCCAGACGCGACCCAGGCCGGGACGCTAAGCAAGGATTGTCCGCCGGGACCGGCAAGGTCTATCTGCACCTGGATACCGCCAACCGGGTGTTCGCCGTTATTGGCAACTTCGCCTAACAGCCACATGCTGCCAACGGGCGTCCGTTCCATCTTGACGCTTTGGACCTCAACCTGAAGCGGTACAGGCGTTGACGCTTCGCCGCTGAAAACGGGCGTTGCAGGCGGTGGCAAGACGAGCGCCTGGCCAATCTGTAGCAGTTCAGGCACCACGGCGGGATTGAGCATTTCGATCTCTTCAACGGTCGTCAAATTCTCGATGGCAATTCCCAACAACGTGTCACCTTCTTCCACAACATACTGGATCGGCGTCGCGCTGGGCGTCACGGTTGCCGTGGGTAAGGGTGTGGGGGTCGTCTGAATGACGGAGAGCGTTGGCGGTGCGCGCGTAGCCAGGGTTACGCCGATTTCTGGCGTCTCCGTTGGTGTGGGCGCCGCGGCTACTGTCTGCGCCGGCTCACGCCCTTCCGCCTCACAGGCCACCAGGAGCAGGAGGGAGAGTAAGATAACAATACGTGTCATAGAGAGGTTCCAGTATATCAGAAAGTGAGCCGACTTCCCGTCCTGCCAGCGCCAGTTGACGCTCACCTCAGGCAGGGCTAAAGTAGTGCCCGATTGTAGTTGCTGGCTTTTAACCGCGACGGGAGGGGGTCACGCTCGGGCCGGCACATACCTTCTTGGAGCAAATGGAAAACACGATTCCGGACACAGAATTACTGAACGAGCTATTTGAATTCTCCGCGCGGCGCCACAATCACCTCTGCCCGCGCCAGGTGCTGGGCGTTCGCATCGGACTGCGTGGACTCCGTGAATTGGGTCTCACCGATTGTAAGGGGTTGCCACGATTCACAAATGAGAGAAAGCGGTTACTCACAATCGTGGAGACCGACGGGTGTGGTCTTGACGGCATCGCCGTCGCTACCGATTGCGCCGTGGGACGCCGCACATTGCGCGTACTGGATTTTGGCAAGGTGGCAGCTACACTGGTCGACACACGCAGCAGGCGCGCCGTGCGCGTCAGTCCCAGCACTGATTCGCGAGAACTGGCGAAACAATACGCGCCAGAGGCACGCAGCCGGTGGCACAGCTATCTACATGCCTATCAGCTGATTCCCGATCAGGAGCTACTAAAGGTCGAAGAGGTAGCGTTGACGCAATCAATCGACGAGATTATTAGCAAGCCGGGGGCGCGCGCCGTTTGCGCAAATTGTGGCGAAGAGATCATTAACGAACGCGAAGTCGTTGTCGACGGTCAGGCGCTGTGCCGCAGCTGCAGCGGGGATGCTTACTACAAGACTTTGTAGTCGTCAGTCACGTTCGCGGACGTCATCCTCGTTTCTTAGCCGATCCATCTTTCCCGGCCGTATGTCGGCACAAAGGCGGCTAATCTGATGCCCGTAGTTGGGGATGTCCAGCGGATCGCGCCGCATCACGCGGCGGTCGAAGAAGAACTCCGCCAGCCGTTGCTTGCTGCGATCCTGCTTGTCGTAGAGCTCCCAAGCCGCCTCGACCCCCATGCAGGCGACGTAATAGAGGTCTGTAAGGCGATCCATGAGCGAGCGGAAGGGGACGCTGGCCGTCTGCAAGTCCATTTCTAGCAGGGCAGACAGTTGCTCCTGCGATTTCTCCAGTTGCTCTAACCCTTCTCGCTTAAGTCGTTTGGTCGGAAGCGCTTCCAGCATTTCGCGCACGATCTCGAAAAAGGAATCATGCAGCTGATAGCGGCGCATGTCGCGCTGCACCTGTGCCAGCAGGACATTGTGTGTGCCTTCCCAATTTTCATACACGACGTTGTCACGCAGTAGTCGCGGCAAGACGGAGAAGGATTCAATGGCGCCATTTCCGCCGAGCACTTCAATACCGCGTTGAATGACGTCGTGGGCCAGTACGGCGCTTCGATATTTGTTCAGATTCAAGGTCATGCGCAGGAAGGCGCCACTCTCCGCATCGCTCTTACGCCCGCTCTCGATCTCGTCCAACAGGCGCACGATGTGCATCGTACCCGACAACATCGCCGCGGCGTCTGTGCGCATGCGCGTCAGCGTGTCCTGTACCAGGGGAAAATGGATGATCGGCTGTCCAAAGGCCAGGCGATGCCGCGCGTAGGCCCAGGCGGTCTGATAGGCGCGACGCGCGTTCGCGCTACAGCCGACGGCATTGAAAATGCGCGACGTATTTACCACGTACACCATGGCGTTGCGGAAACCAGACTCGGTGGCGCCCACCTGGTAGGCTAACGCGTCGCGAAATTCGACCTCTGCCGTGGCCATGGAGCGCGTTCCCAGCTTATCCTTCAGACGACGAATAAAAAGACCGTTTGGCGTCCCGTCTTCCAGTAACCGCGGCACAAGAAAGAGACCCAGGCCCGCCGTACTCTCACCCTGACCGGGCACGCGCGCCGTGACCAAAGCCAAGTCGGCCGTCACGTTGGAACAGAACCATTTTTCGCCGTTTAGCAACCACGTCCCCTCGCTCGCCGGATCCAGTGGCCTCGCCTGCGTGCCGTTGGCGCCTACGTCGGATCCGCCCTGCACCTCGGTAAGGTATTGGGCGCCATGGTAGCGCGTCTCATAATCGGCATCCAGCAGATGTGGCAAGTAGCGCTCTTTTAGCACTGCAGACCCTTCGGCCTGCAATACCTTAATGAGACCGGCGGTGCAGGCCAGCGGGCAGTTGTGACCTGCTTCGCCGTTGAGGGCCGAGAGATAAAACAGGGCCAGGCTCAGAAGATTATTTCCCGGCTCTTCCAAGACTGACATAACGCCCGAGCCGTAGATGGCGCGCCCCGCTTCGTGATAGCTGGGGTGATAGGCCACTTCTTCGATCCGCCTTCCGACGCCATCGTATCGCTTTAGACGCGGTAAATTTTCGTCCAGGTTGGAGATACGCGCGGCTTCATCGACGATGGTGGCCGATTCTCCGCCAAAGTTTAGGAGTTGCAGCAGGTGTTCACGGTAGCGCTCTTTGCCCCAGTGGAATTCAAGCAAGCGTTGCAGGTTACGGTCAGATACGAAAAAGTTATCCGACAAGGCGTCTTGCCACTCTTCCAGCCGTCGCCGACCGCTGGCAATGGGCTCTGCTTCTTGCTCCGCGGTGTGCGGCTTTGCGTCGTCCATGGTGATCTTCCTAGGCGCCTTCCGACACGACCGCGACGCGGCACAGGCTTTCCACCAATTGCTCGGATTGTGTCGCAGTCACCGTGCGCGGATCGACGATAAAACGATTGTCCTGAATCCGGCCGATAATGGCAGGCTGCTGCCGGCGGAATGTCTGGGCCAGGGCAGCTACGTCTGGGTGGTCAATGGCCAGCAACTTGGTGGGCAAGAGGCTGCCGGGTAGGCTTCCGCCGCCCACGGTGGAATGCCCATCGATAACGGTCACCAGGACGCCGGCTTCGCGCAGCTGTTCGGCCCAATCCTCGGCAAGCTCCTGTACGTCGTCCAGGGACAACGAAAGCATGCGCCAGACGGGTACCTTCTCCTCGGCCTCTTGTATGACATAGTGGCGCAGGGTCGCCGTCAAGGCCGCCAGGCAAAGCTTGTCGGGTCGTACCGCGCGCGCCAGCGGATGGCGACGCAGTAGCGCGATTAACTCACTGCTCCCGCAAAGAATGCCCGCCTGCGGGCCGCCCAGGAGCTTGTCGCCACTGAAGGCAACGACATCCGCTCCCGCTTTCAGTGCCTCTTGCACTGTCGGTTCAGCGTCGAGCCCGTAGCGACCGGTGTCCAAGAGCGCGCCGCTACCCTGATCGTAAAGCAGGGGTAAATCGTGTTTCTGCGCCAGGGCCGCCAGGTCTGATAGAGATGGCTCGCTGGTAAAGCCCACGATCTTAAAATTTGAGTGGTGTGCCACGAGCAGGGCGGCCGTCTGCTCGTTGATTGCTGCCTCGTAATCAGGCAAATGGGTGCGATTCGTGGTTCCCACCTCCACAAGCTGCGCGCCGGATTGGGCCATCACATCGGGCACGCGGAAGCCGCCGCCAATTTCGATCAGCTGGCTGCGGCTAATAATGACTTCGCGGCCCTGACATAGTGCGCTCAGCATTAACAGCACCGCAGCGGCATTGTTGTTCACAACCAGCGCATCTTCCGCGCCTGTCAGCCGCTGCAGCATCTCGGTCATGTGGTCGAAGCGCGAGCCCCGTTGCCCCTCATCCAGGTCATATTCAAGCGTCGAGTAGCCTGATGCAATCCGTTCGATGGCCGCAAGCGCCTCCTCGCTGAGAGGTGCACGACCCAGGTTGGTATGGATGATGACGCCCGTACAATTGATGACCGGGCGCAGCGTTGGCGCGACGAGATCGTCTAGCCATTCGCGCGCTTCCTGCAAAATCATGGCGTTCATGGGCGCTTCGCGTTGCCGCGCGATGATGGCAGCGCGCACAGTGTCCAGCGTTTCGCGTAAGGCTTCGACAACGAGGTCACGGCTGAAATCATCGACCATATCGGTCGCAGCCGCAGTCAGCATGAGCCGATCGACGCTGGGCAATTGCCGCAATTGGTCCTGTAGCTGTTCGTTCGATTTACCGTTCCCACTCATGTGCTAATACTTGTCGCGCGTCTGCGAATTTGTAAGAGGATTTCAAAAGCTGTCAATACGGCGGCGACCAACAACGCCGCTGCGAGCCCCAGGCTGCGATTCATTTGCAGCCAGACGCAGAAGGCGACCCATAATCCCAGCCACAGCGCCTGGCGCAAGATAACGAGTATTGCCGGTCCATCAGGGTGCGGATCGAAGCGAACGTTACCGTAGTAAACAAGGGGCAGCGCAAGGCCGGTGATGGCAACCATGACGCCGGCTAAGAATGACATTACTATCTGCCCGTTTGCCGCGTCCATCATTGCAGACGCATTAGCCTGATCCAGAGCCGACGCTCGCACCAGGTCGAGGCGGCTTACGTCAAAGGGCCAGAAACTGTTAACGATATGGTTTGTCGCCAGCAGTCCAAGAACAAATAAGCCTGCACCAAGCAAGAGGTAGGGAAAGACACCCAGCCGGTCAAATGATTCACGCATCAGTTTGTATCCGGATCCGCATCCTGTCTCCACAAGAGTTGGAGGAGAGCAGAACCATAGGCCTCGCACGCGCCGTCTGCGCCAAAGCGAAGCGATTCGCCGTCGTAATGTAACCCACACTCAAACCCGCTATCTGTTTGTTGCAAAACGACATCGGTTGCGTATCGCTGAATACGTTCGCGCAACTGCGATTCTGATGGAATCCATACGGCTTCTGTCTGCAAGATGAAGTCCAGCGCCCACTCGGCCGTGCCGTGAAAGGTTACAACGGGTGAGCCTTTGAACACTTCAATATAGGCCATGACATCGGTGAGCACGAACCGTCTTTCGTCAAGCTCGCGATCGGGTATGGCGAAAATGTCGTGCATTTGAGGCTCCCACGTCAGTCCCGCCTTCTTTAATTGTCGAGCCAGGCTTAAGGAAAGCATCAATAGTACCTCTCGCAGCGCGTCGATTCCCTTCCATTATACGCGCATTTGGGCAACCCGCTCAATGTATCGGGGCGAACTCGACAAACGATCGTCTAATAAGCGCCCAATTCGCGCAGGCGCTCGTCGCTGATGCCAAAGTGATGGGCGATTTCGTGGATGACCGTGTGGCGCACCTGCTCCCTGACCTGGTCGTGGTCGCTTCCTGCTACGAGTTCGATGGGCCCCTGGAATAACGTCACCGTATCTGGCGTTACAAGATTATAGCCCTGGGTCCGTTCCGTCAGCGGTATGCCATGGTAAACGCCTAACAGCATGTAACCACGCGAGAGACCCACGCTGCGAAGGTCTTGCGGGGTGGGCCAAACCTGCACCAGCACTTCGACGTTGTCTAATTTATCTTGAAAGAATGGTGGAAGGTCGTCCAGGGCTTCGGCGACCAGTTCCTCGAACTTACGGGGCGGGATTTTCAAACGTTCTCTCATAGTGCCGCTGTGGCAGCGCGTCCTCTCTGGGCAACTCAATTCTGAATTCACTGCCCCCGCCGGGCGCATCGACTACCCATATTTTGCCACCATGCGCCTCGATCGCAAGCCGGCAAAAAGCCAGCCCTAATCCCGTGCCCTTGCGAGCGGGCGCCCCGCTGCTAACAGGCGCCTGGCTGAACTTGCGAAAGATCGCCTCTTTATACTCGTCAGGAATGCCTTCACCATCATCGGCTACACTCATGGACAGGGTTCCATTGCTGCCACGGGCCGTCACGCTTACATGTCCGCCCGCCTTCGTGTATTTGAAGGCGTTACTCACAAGATTCTCAAGGACGCGCCCCGTTAACCGCGGATCGAGCGATGCCTCTAGCTCTGGCGGGCACCGCAGTTGCAGCGTCTTGTCCTCGGCCCTGGCCTGCAGATAGTAGGGATCGAGTTGCTGGGATAGGAGGTTAGAAAGCCGGACGGTCTTCTTGCGTAGGTCAAGCTCTCCTTTTTCAATCTTGCTCACCAGTAAGATGTCGTCAATCATCTTGTCCAGTCGCTCTGCGGCGCGCGTAGTGCGTTCAATCACCCGTTCTTGATTCTTGGCGCGAGCCTCTGGGGACAGGCGCTTCAATAGGCCAAGGCTCGTTAAAATTGCCGTCAGCGGCGTGCGCAGATCGTGCACAATCATTTGTGCGAGGTCGTCGCGCATCGCCTCCGCTTTGCGCAATTCGCGATACGCGGCTGCCAGCTCCTCGTTACGCGACAAAATAATCCTATCGGCGCGCCGCACTACAAGCCACAACAACATAAATAACAGACCCATTGTCCCGGCGGCAATCAACAGGCCCGTCGTCCGCGCGCGAATCACAGTATCTGTCAATTGCGCGGTCTGAGCCTGAGCCGCAGCGGTAGCCAATCCATCTGCGACCGAACCGGCACCCGCCAGGAGACTCTCGACGAATGCTGAAAACAGGTACGAGGCAACGAGCGCCAGCAAGACCGTCAGAATCGAGGCTGCTGCCAGAAAGTAATGACTGAGTCGAAACTCGCGTGCCCGCTCATAGGTTGTGAAAAGAACATAGACTGTGAGCAAGAAGCTACCCAACAGTAAGAAATGATACATCCACCAACTCAAATTCCATAGTGGAAACAGGTGCATGCTGAGGGTAGCCTGAGTCAACAACGCGGCAACCAGGGCAAGCGTTCCGTCAATGCGATTGCCGGTCTCCCGCCATATCTGAAACAGCTGTACGGCAGCCAGGGCCCACACCGCGAAACTGAAAAGGAATAGCACACGCCGGTGCCAGGGCGCTGCGCTGGCTTCAAGGGCGCCAAGCCAGTGCGGCACAGTCACCACCACGGCGATGAAGAGCATGATGCCCAGCGCCGCCATGAAAACAACTCGCAGCAAAAAGCGTTGCGTATTCTGGCGCGGGTGATCTAGGCCAGTCATAGCGAAGATCAGGCCTCCGCTGAAAAGGGTCAGCCATGACGATAAGGAGACCGCGGGCACAGCCGGATGCGTTGCGGGGATAATAGCGCCCGGCGTTGTAAGTCCATGCACGCTAAACAAGCTACCCATAACGGCGAAAGCGACGGCTGCCAACACGTGGCGCGGACGGGCAACTGCGCCTAACGCAGCGACCAACAGAAAGGACACGACGGTTGCCGACAGAGCCGTGAAGCTGACGATGTAAAAATGCAGGGCAGGAACGCGGATAACTGGATCTAAATCCGGTCGCAACCAAAAGAAGAGTAGAATGAGTGCAGGCGCGACGAGCGCCAGTACGAAAGCCGAGCGACGCATGCACTCATTATAGCAACGACAGGATTGAACAAAATGAAACACCAGTACCAGACGCCCGCCAGAGGGGCGTCTGGTACTGTGAAATTGGTACTGTTATTCGGGCGTGGTACCACTGCCCACGGATTCCATTTCAACTTCAAAGATGAGCGTGGCGTCTGGCGGAATCACGCCGCCTGCACCCTGTTCACCGTAAGCAAGATCCGGCGGGATGACCAACTGGCGCCGCCCGCCTGCCTTCATGCCTACCAGGCCCTCGTCCCAACCGGGGATGACCTGACCGGCGCCAACAACAACCGGAAGCGGTTCGCCGCGAGTGTACGAGCTATCAAAGCGCGTACCGTCTTCTAACCACCCCGTATAATGGACGGTCACGGCATCGCCTTCCTGTGCTTCGTCCCCTTCACCTTCTTCCAGGTCAGCGTATTGCAGGCCACTTTCGGTCGTTGTGTACTCGTCTTCATCCACCTCGGACGGGGCATCTGGCGCGGGCGGCAATAGTTCGACCAGTTCAATCTGCATGATCAGATTGGAATCGGGCGGGATGACGTCGCCGGCGCCCTGTTCACCCAGCGCCAATTCAGATGGAATGATCACTTGCCACAGGTCGCCCTCGTCCATCAGGGCGACGGCCTCGTTCCAGCCGGGAAAGACCTGCTCAGAACCCAGTTCGAAGGACAGCGGCTCGCCCATGTCAATGGAGCTATCGATGCGCGTGCCATCTTCTTCCAACCAGGCGGTATAGTGGATGCGCACGGGTTGCCCCTCTTCAGGCACTTCACCGTCGCCTTCTTCTAGCTCGAAATACTGCAGGCCAGAGTCCGTTTCTTCATAGGCCGAAGCCTCGACGTCTTCTGGTTCTGCCGGACCACCTTCCAGAACGTCCAACAGCTCAACCTGGAAGTAGAGCGTGGCGTCTGGCGGAATTACGCCGCCCGACCCCTGCGCGCCATAGCCCAATTCCGGCGGGATGATCAGACTGGCCATTGCGCCCTCACTGAGCATAGAAATTCCTTCGTCCCAGCCGGGAATGACCCGACCCTGGCCTAGAGGAAAACGAATAGGCTCGCCGCGATTGAGCGAACTGTCAAACACAGTGCCATCAGCCAGCATACCGGTGTAGTGGACACTGACGACCTTACCCTCAGCAGCCTGCTCTCCATCGCCCTCCTCGGTCACAGCAATCTGCAGGCCGCTATCGGTGGTGGTGTAATCTAAATCCTGAAACGCTTCGGGCGGTCCAGAGGCCGGTTCTCCATTCGTTTCGGTTTCGGTTTCGGGCTGTGCCGCCGGGCTCGTCGCCGTGGGCTCTTCAACCTCGGGCGTCTCTGTGGGCGTCGCCGGGCCGCAGGCCGCCAGCAGCACGAGCACAAAAACCATGATCATTATTAATCGAAAACGCAAAGTGTACTCCTTCATTCAAAACCTAATTAAGGCGAGATAGTCGATTGAGTATAGCGGTTCATCGCGGGAATTACATCCCCAATTTAGATTGCTAGGTTGCATCTTACCGCTCGCTCATGTACCTAGCGGTAGGCGGTTGACGACACAATCCTGCTTGTCGAGCTTATGTGTGTCTAATACCGGTGAGCTAATGTGCATTGTAGCGTCAGTGGCTACATTCCGCTGGTTTGAGTGGGGTGCAACAGCAATTGACAAAATCATCCGTAGTACGTAACGGTAAACGTAATGGAGTTGGTCATGAAGAAGAGAATACTGCTCATTGTACTTAGCATTTTTCTCGCCATGGCATTGGTTGCATGCCAGGACGAAGAAAACGGGCAACCTCAAAACGGGGAACCACAAAATAGCGAACCGCAAGCGGAAACACAAGCACAGGAAACAGACTTCCAGCCTGTACCCAGCGCTACGTTTGTTACCTTAGAGTCCACAGAACCTGCCGTGACACCCACTGCAGAGGCGCCGGAAACGACCGAACAGGCAGAGGCGACGCCTTCGGAAGAATTCGAAGCGGTCTCTGCGGTTCAACCGGGCAACGGCAATACGACGGAAGCAATTGCCGCCCTCGAAGGGACCTTGCAAGGCATTTATCAAGAAGTCAATCCCTCGGTCGTGCACATCCAGGTCGTAGTTGAGGGCGGCGGAGGGCAACTTGGACAGATTCCGGGTTTCACGCCACCGCAGCAAGGGCCACAATTTGGTGAAGGATCTGGATTTGTGTGGGACCAAGAGGGGCATATCGTAACAAACAATCATGTTATCGCGGGCGCGACGGACATAAACGTCATCTTCTACGACGACTTTACTGTACCCGCAGAGGTCGTAGGCACCGACGCCGACAGCGATCTGGCAGTGCTGCGCGTCGACGTACCCGCGGAGCGCTTGCGTCCCGTGCAGCTAGCCGATTCAAGCGAAGTAAGCGTCGGCGAACTAGCAATTGCTATTGGTAACCCATTTGGTCAGGAAGGATCGTTGACTGTGGGGGTTATCAGCGCTCTCGGTCGCCTGTTGCCGGTACAGGCGCAGACAGTTGGCGGCGCAACGTACAATATCCCCGACGTTATACAGACTGACGCCTCAATCAATCCCGGCAACTCTGGCGGCGTACTATTGGACGATCAAGGGCGCGTTATCGGCGTAACAACGGCCATCATCTCACCGGCCCGCGCCTCGGCGGGCGTGGGGTTTGCCATTCCCACGAGCATTGTCGCCAACGTCGTGCCGTCGCTTATCGAAAACGGGGACTATCAGCACCCGTACCTGGGTATTCGTGGCACGACGTTGACGCCACAGCTGGCAGAGGCTATGGACCTACCCGCGAACCAGCGCGGCGCCCTTATCGGCGAGGTTGAAGAGGGTGGTCCGGCAGATGAAGCCGGCTTACAGGGTAGTGACCGCGAGGTCGAAATCCAGGGATTCCCTGTGCAGGTGGGCGGCGACGTGATTATCGCTATGAACGGCGAGCCCGTGAATAGCATGGACGATCTGATTACACAGCTGGCGCGAA
>CAYSMQ010000094.1:0-13449 GCA_964432035.1 uncultured Ardenticatenaceae bacterium | reverse complement strand
TCCGGCTACCGCCTGGAGATGAACCCGCAGCGAGAGGCGTTCGAAGTGCGCCTGCGCTCGCCGGAGCAGGAGCTGCTCTTTGGCAGCGCGCGCCAGGTGCGCGTGGTGCAGCCGGTTTCTGTGTATAGTTTGCTGCCCATCGCCCTGTTGCCCCTGGCCCTGGGCGCCGCGCTCCTTTTGTGGCGACGGCGGCAGACTGAATTCATGAAGGGGTGAGCGGGTGACGGGGTGATGGGGTGATTTTCACCCGCTCACCCGCTCACCCTTTCACCCGTTCAAGGCCTAGCCATGAAGCATTTAGACACACACCCACCATACGACCTCATCGTCCTCGGCGACCTCGTCGCCGACATCATCTTGCCCGTCAACGCGCTACCGTTGCGTCCCAATGAACACGATTGGGCCGACGGATTGTACACAGAGCTGGGCGGCTCCAGCACCACGCTGGTTGCCGGCCGGCGCGTGGGCCTCTCCGTCGCCGCCCTGGGCATCGTGGGCGAGGACGAGTACGGTGCGAAAGTGCTGGAGATGCTGGAAAGCGAGGGCATTGCCACCGCTCACGTCGCCGTCCCTCAACACCGCAAGACCGTCCTCTGCGTGGTCCTCACCGACAAAGCCGGGCAACACGTCTTCCTGGGCATCAAAGATGACGAGCCGCCCGAGCCTTGCCCGCCACCGTGGTGGGACGTGGTGGGCCAGGCCCGCAGCATATTCACCAGCGGTTACACGCTGCGCGACATGCTCAACCCCGACGACGTGCTGGACCTGTTGGCCACCGCGCAGGCGGCGGGCGTGCCCCTGTTCTTCGACCCCGGGCCCAGCATCACGGCGCTCTCGCCCGAGCTGTGGCAGCGCGCGCTGGACGTGAGCACCGTGCTCTTGTTGACCGACGACGAAGCGCGGCACGTGACCGAGGCCGGAGACCCGGGCGATGCCGCGCGGGAACTGCTCGACCAATCGCCCGCGGAACTGGAAGCCGTCGTCGTCAAGCTGGGGGAGGCGGGGTGTGTCGTGGCGCACGCTCAGGGCCTGGTCCGCCACGAAGGCTTTGACGTGGACGTCGTGGACACGGTCGGCGCCGGCGACGCCTTCGTGGCTGCCTTCATCGCCGGCACCTTGCGCGGCGGCAGCTGGCAGGAGTGCGCGGCCCTGGCCAACGCTATGGGCGCCGCCGTCGCCGCCACACAGGGCGCCGGTCGCTGCGTGCCCCCGCCCGCGCGCTTAGCCCAATTGCTGGCGGACGAGCCGGCAAAAAGGTTGCTCCCCTAGGCGAAGCGGCAGCCACAGGGCTTGGGGGGCGCCGTCACTGATCAAACAGTGGATAAGCCTGCGTAGCGGGCGCATTGCTCCAGCTCTGCAGCGTTTGTCCTCCGTCTATGAGCAGCATAGACCCGGTGATGTGCCGCGCGTCCTCCGAAGCCAGGAAGGCGGCGGCGGCGGCGACATCAGTCGGTTGGCCCACACGGCGCAGAGGGATGCGCCTGGCGAACGCCTCGTATTTGGCCCGCCAGGCGGCTTCGTCGTCGTTCTTTTCGAAGCCCAGCCGCGTCTGGATCACACCCGGACACACGGCGTTGACGCGAATGCCGTACGGGGCCAGCTGCAGCGCCAGGCTCTTTGTCAGACCGCTGACGCCCTCCTTGCTGGCCATATAGGCTGCACCTGCTTCTAACGTGTCCCACCCCGCCAGAGAACTCGACGTCGTCACAATAGCGCCGCGGCTGTCGATGAGCGCGGGCACGGCGTTTCTGCAGGTGAGAAAGACGCCGCGCAAATTCACGCGAATGACCTCGTCCCAGGTCGCCACCGACATCTCCTGCACTGTGCTGTCGTGAGTGATGCCGGCATTGGCGAATAGCACGTCAAGACGCCCGAACTCCGCTAGCGTTTCCTCGAGCACGCGCCGGTTGTCGTCTTCGTCGGCCACGTCGGCGACGATGGGTAGGGCGGAGCGACCTACGGCGCCGACTTCGGCCGCCGCCGCTTGGGCTGCGCCGGCGCGGATATCGGCGACGGCGATGTCTGCCCCTTCCCGGGCGAAGCGCAGCGCGGCAGCGCGACCGATGCCGCGACCGCCGCCCGTGATCAGAACGACTTTATCCTGAAAGCGCATAGAAAAACTCCTTGTAGGGCCGAGTGAGGCACTAGCGTATGGTGCGATACAGCGTCTCTTTCCAGCGCGGTACGTCGATGGCCCAGCAAACCTCGACGTTCGGGTCGTGGCCCGGGGTGTCCGTTGACGCTGCCTGGTCCGCAGCCATCGCGCCGCTGGTCCGGGCGTGGAAATCAGGACTGGTGACGCCCAGGCGGTCCACCACCGTCATGCCGCGCGTAATGCCGGAACAGGACACGTCGACGTAATGTTTGCTGCGTTCCGTACAGACCGCCGGATCCAGAGCAATGGCCATCGTGACGGGATCGGGAAAGGGCAGCCCCGGCTCGCCAAACAGGCGCTGGTTTGCTTCCGTCGCAGTGCGGTTGCAGTCGATGGTGAAGCGCGCCAGCTCCGTATCGAAGTCATAGACCATTTGCCGTTCGGCGTCATCCAGGTTGGCTTCTCCCCGGCAATGCTCCCAGCCGACCATCAGAATCTTCATGCCTGACTGAAAAACGATGCGCGCCGCCTCCGGATCACACCAGATATTGAACTCCGCCGCCGGCGTCACGTTGCCCACGGTACAGGCCGCGCCGCCCATCACGTAACATTCCTTAACCCACTGCGCCAGCCGCGGCTCGCGCAACAGGGCCAGGGCCACGTTTGTCAGCGGACCCAGGGTCACCAGCGTAATCTCGCCCGGCGCCGCGGCGAAGCGATGGATTAGCTCGTCCACGGCGTGGCCGTCTGTCGGCGGGCGCTGTGGCGCAGGATACTGCATATCGCCCATGCCGTCCGGTCCGTGGAACCAGTAGGCGAACGTTGGCTCGCGCAACAGGCCGCGAGCGGCGCCCGTATACACGGGCACGTCCTTGCCGCACAGCTCGACGGTGTAGCGCGCGTTAATACTCCCCTGTTCCACCGGAACGTTGCCGAAGACGACGGTAATCGCGTCGACCGTAGCATCCGGCCACTGCAGCGCCATCAAAATGGCGACGGCGTCATCTGAGGCGGTATCGGTATCGATGATAAAGCGACGTGTAGACATCATCCCTCCTTAAGATCGTCGGTTGCGTTGGGCAATAAAGCGACTGGCGCACGCTATTGTATAGGCGAGCGGGTCGCGGGCAAAAATCGACGTTGACAAGCTGCCCCAACTCTGCTACCTTAGCAGATATCCAGACGTAAACGTTTTTCTGATCGCTTTTTTGAACCAATTTATGGCCTCCATTCGCGACGTAGCCGACCTGGCAGAAGTCTCGACCGCCACCGTCAGCCATGTGCTCAACGGCACGCGTTATGTCAGCCCGCAACTGACCGAGCGCGTCCAGACGGCCATGGTTGAGCTCGACTACCAGCCCGACGCGGTGGCTCAGAGCCTACGCCGGCGCAAGACCTTCACCCTCGGTCTGCTCGTGCCCTCCGTCGAAATTCCATTTTTCGCCGCCGTAGCCTACCACGTCGAGCGCGCCGCTGCCGAGGAAGGCTATAACATCATCTTGTGCAACTCCAACTGGGACATTTCCGCAGAAAAGGCCCACCTGCGCGACCTCTTGGCGCGCCGCGTCGATGGCCTCATCTGCATCAGCGCCGCCATGGGCGCCGGCGAGATCGGGCCCGTCATCAAAGGCGGCACGCCTGTCGTCATGCTAGAACGCCGCATGCCCGGTATCGGCCTCGACGCCGTGGGCATTGACAACCACGCCGGCGCCTACCAGGCCACCCGCCACCTGCTCGACCTGGGTCACCGCCGCATCGCCGCCATCCGCGGCATGTCCATTTCCACCGTCAGCGATGACCGGGTCTACGGCTACCGCCGCGCCCTCCAAGATGCCGGCGTCCCCTTCGACGAGAGCCTCGTCTACAGTGGCGACTTCGAACCCCAGACCGGCTACGAGGCCACCGAGCTTTTCCTGTCCCTGCCGCAACTGCCCACCGCCATTTTTGCCTTCAACGATCTCATGGCCATGGGCGTGCTGCACCGGCTCTCGCGGGCCGGCCTGCGCGTGCCGCAGGACGTCGCCGTCGTCGGCTTCGACGACATTCCCTTGAGCCGCTATACCAGTCCCGCCCTCACCACCGTGCGCCAGCCCCTGCAAGAAATGGGCCGCCGCGTCGTTACCCTCCTGCTACAGCGTATTGCCGGCGAGGGCCCCGAAAAAGCACAATATGTCAATTTTGAGCCAGAACTCATCGTGCGTGGCTCTACGGTAGAGCATTGAGCTAGAGGGTAACTCTAGCTCAATGCTATGTACTCATTATGCATAAGGTAATCACCATCGAAACGCCCAAAGGTGACAGTCTCGTCGACATTACTGCGCACGTTCGAGACGCGCTATGCGAGTTCTCCGTCCAGAGCGGCCTATGCGTCGTCGTCGTGCCGCATACCACCGCCGGCATCACGCTCAACAGCTATCTCGACCCTAACACCGCGCGCGACATTGTGGACGACGTCCGTCGCCTCGTGCCCACGCGCACCGATTTCAAGCACATTTTCGACACGCCCGCCGACGCCGCCGGTCACATCAAAGCCACCCTCGTCGGCCACTCCGAACTGTTGCTTGTCGAAGACGGCGACCTGCTCTTAGGCGACTCACAGGGCCTCTTCTTCTTCGATTTCGACGGCCCGCGACAAAGGAAAGTATTGGTGAAGGTTTTGCAAGGATAGAGGATGCCGCTTCGCTTAGACAGAAGGAAGAAGACAGATCTTCCTTTTTCCTTCTAAGGAGGAATATATGGCCCCAGCCCAACTAGTCTAGCCACACTGAGAGCGTCGTTTCGCTTACGGAGTCCACTCTCTATCTCAAAAATCCGTTAGCGAAGCGGCGTACTCTGTGTGCTCTGTGGTTAATTCTTAAGTGTGAAAAGGGCGAGGGAAGAGGAGGAAAGAATGCGCAGTCTTAAATTCTTAGTCGTATTACTCGTGCTCACATTGTTGCTCGCCGCCTGCGGCGGTCAGGAACCGGCGCCCGAGGCCGAACCGGAAGAACCGGTAGCCGAAGAAGAAGCGCCGGCTGCAGAGGAAGAAGAAGAACCAGCGCCTGAAGCAGAAGGCGATGGCGTCACCCTGACTTTCCTGACCCTCGACGACCCCGACCAGTTGCTGGCCCTCGAAGCCATGGTCGAAGCCTGGAAGGAAAGCGATTCGCAATACGCCAATGCCACCGTCAACATTAATTCCGTGCCCTTTGCTCAGCTGTTTCCGCAGATCGAGGCATCGGTGGCTGCGGGGGCGGACTTTGATGCTTTCCTGGCTGACGGGCCCGACATCAAGCACTACGCTTACAACCAGGCCATCATTCCTCTAGCCGACCATTATACTGAGGAAGAGCTGCAGGAATGGGTACCGCAATCGGTTGAAGAAGGCTCCTATCTCGACCAGTTTTACGCCCCGCCCATCATGCAGAGCTGCTCCATGATGTTCTACAACGCCGACATGACCGACGCCGCCGGCCTGCAGCCGCCGCAAGAGGTGCAGGGCTGGACGATGGATGAGGCCTGGGATGCCTGGGAGCGGACCACGGTTGACGACAACGGCGACGGCACCCCCGACGTCTGGGGCCTGCGCTGGGGCCAGGGTACCTGGTGGGGCGACTACGAACAGGGCATTCCGCGGCGTTCCGCCGGCGAGCGTGGCAGCCCCACGTTCGAGGGTGTGGGACCCGATGGCATCACCTTCACCGGCTACATCGACACGCCCGAAGCCATTGATTCCTACGAAACCTACCGCGCCTGGCACATCGGCGACCGCGCCGTGACGCCCGTCGAGCCCATCCCCGATATCTTCGTGGGTAACCAGGCGGCCTTCATGGTCAGCCCCGACAACCGCATCGGGCAGATCAACCGCCTCTATCCTGATGGCGACTTCAACTACGGCGTCACAGGCATTCCCTACTTCGCCGACGGCGCGCAGCTATGCCACACCGGCTCCTGGCACTTTGGCGTCTCTCCCAACTCGCCCAACCAGGAAGCTGCCATCTCTATGGTCAAGTTCTTCGCCGGGCCCGACGGCTCGCGCATCTGGTACGATCACGTGCGCCAGCTGCCCGCGCGCTTCGACTTGCTGAACACGCTGCCCGAGTACAACGAGTATCCGCAGCAGCTGTTCTCGCTGGGCCTGCAAGAGATCGGCGAGCCGCGCATCCAGACCCCCTGCTACACCGAGTACCAGCAGCTCCACGCCGAGCTCCTGCAAAACGTTTCGCAGGGTCAGGACGTCGACGTCGAACAGCTCGTGCAACAGGCCGCCACCAACATGGAACAGGCCTGCGCCCGTTACGAAGGGTGGAACGAGTAAGAGAGTAAGAGGGAGAGGGCAACAAGCCGTTGCCCTCTCCCTCTCAGGGGAACCGTTATGCAAGGAGTCTCACCTCCCACCCAGGCCGCGTCCGCCGCCGGCGGTGGACGCCTGACAGCCGTCTTTGGCTGGCGCCGGCGCAACCTGATCATCGCCTTTCTGTTCGTGCTGCCCGCGCTCATTAATTTCACCATCTTCCGTTATCTTCCCATCCTTGCCGCGGGACGCGCCAGCCTCTTCAACTATAGTCTGTTAGGCGGTTACCGGGGCTTCATCGGCTTCGACCACTACCTGCGCCTGCTGCAGGATCCGGTGTTCTGGAACGCCATGGAGGTCACCGTCACCTACGTGATCTTCAAGGTGCCCATCGAGCTCGCGTTGGCCTTGGCCTTGGCCATGTTCCTGCGCCGCGAGACGTTTGGCGCGGGCATCGTGCGCTCGGCCATCATGGCCCCGCTGGTCACCTCCATCATCGTCGTCTCCATCATCTGGGCCATGATGTACCACTCCGAACAGGGCCTCATCCAGAGCATGCTCAACGCCGTGGGCGTCCCCCGGCAGAGCTTTCTTTCCGACGAAAACCGCGCCCTGCCCGCGCTGACGGTGATGATGATCTGGAAGGACGTGGGCTTCAGCCTCATCATTCTACTTGCCGGGCTCAAGGGCATTCCCGCCACCTACTTCGAGGCCGCGCTGGTGGATGGCGCCAGCAAGTGGCAGGCCTTTCGCAACGTGACGCTGCCCTTGCTCAAGCCTGTAATCATGTTTTTGGTCGTCTCCCAGACCGTCTTTTCCTTCCAGATCTTTGTGCCCGTGTACCAGATGACCAGGGGCGGCCCGCTGGATTCGACGAAGGCCATCGTCTACTACATCTACCAGCAAGGCTTTCTCTTCCAGGATATGGGCTACGCCAGCGCCCTCTCTATGATCACCTTGGCCATCTTGCTGGTCGTCAGCGTCTTCCAGATGCGACTACTAAGAAGTGATTACTAATTAATGCAACACGGAGTACCAGGTCATGGACGTTACCGATAGAAACGTACTCGGCGGCGCCGCTGCCGGGCAACAAGACGTTAACGAGCGCCTCAAACAGCTCAAAAAAATCCTGGTCGTGGTCCTGCGCTTCGCCGTCTACCTCGCCCTGGCCTTCATCTTCCTCATGCCTTTCATCTGGATGGCCCTGGGCAGCCTGCGCCTGGAACGGGAGATTTTCGCCAACCTCTACCCCTTCGGCTGGCGCACGTTTGTGCCCATCGAGTGGACGCTGAACAACTACCTGGACGTCCTGGGCCTCAGCGCCGAAGGCCGGCGCTTCGGCTTCAACTTCGGGCGCAACCTGCTCAACTCTTTTCTGGTCTCCAGCGCCGTGGTCATGAGCAGCCTGGTCTTCAACACCATGGGCGCCTACTTCTTCGCCCGGCTGCCCTTTCCGCGCAAGAATGTGCTCCTCGTCTACGTCATCGCCACCATGCTCGTGCCCTTCCAGGTCACCATCGTGCCCCTCTATATCGTCGTGCGCGAGCTAGGCATTCAGAACACCTACTGGGCCATGATTCTGCCCTGGTATGCTAGCCCCTTCGTCATCTTCGCCCTCATCCAATTTTTCAAAGAGATTCCCGTGGACCTGGACGAAGCGGCCATCATGGACGGCGCAAACTACCTGCAAATTCTGCGCCACGTTATCGTGCCCCTGGCCATTCCGGGCCTGATCACCATGGCCCTGCTGGAGTTCCAGTTCATCTGGAACCTCTTTTTCTGGCCTCTGATCTCGGTCAACAACAACACCATCCAGGTCATCCAGGTGGCCATCAGCTCGCAGACCACGCAAACGCAGGTCTTCTGGGGTCGCACTTTCGCCGGCGCCACCCTGGCCTCCCTGCCCGTGATCCTGCTCTTCACCGCGCTGCAACGTTACTACGTCCAGGGCGTGGCGCAGACGGGGATTAAGGGCTAGAAATTCAAAATTTTAAATTTCAAAAGGAGTCTATGACCACAAACAACACCCCCCGCCGTATCCTCATTGACACCGACCCCGGCGTCGACGATGCCATGGCCATTCTGTTCGCGTTTAACTCTCCCCAAGTAGTCGTTGAAGGGCTGACCACCGTTTTCGGCAACGGCGGCACCGAGACCACCACGGCCAACGCCCTGCGCCTCGTAGAAATGGCCGGACGCCCCGACGTGCCCGTAGCCCGCGGCGCAGAAGCCCCTCTGCTACGCCCTTTCACCGGCGAAGGCTGGCGCGTGCACGGGCGCAATGGCCTGGGCGAGGTCGAATTGCCGCCGCCGCAGGGAGAGCCCGACGACCGGCGCGCGGCGCAGTTCATCGTGGACGCTGTCATGGCTAGCCCCGGGGAGATCACGCTCGTGCCTCTGGGCCCGCTGACCAACGTGGCCCTCGCCTTCTCCCTCGAGCCGCGCATTGCCCAACAAGTGCACGAAGTGGTCTTGATGGGCGGCGCGGCCAACGCCCGCGGCAACGCTTCCAGCGTGGCCGAGGCCAACATTCGCAACGATCCCGAGGCCGCGCACATCGTCTTTGAAGCGCCCTGGAAAGTGACCATGGTCGGCCTGGACGTCACGCGGCAAGTGGTGATGACGCCCGACTACATCGCCGACCTGGCCGCCAGCGGCGCGCCGCACACCGATTTCATCGCCCAAATCACGCGGCACTACACCGATTTCTACCGCACCTACGTGGGCCTGGACGGCTTCCACGTGCACGACTCCTCGGCCGTGGCCTACGTCGTGGACCCCACGCTGTTTGAGACGGAGACCGTGCCGCTTACCGTAGAAACACAAAGCCCACAGCACTTCGGCCTCACCGCCGTGGACTGGCGCCGGCGCGCGGGCCGCGAGCCCAACGTTAACGTCTGCGTGGGCGTGGATAGCGAACGTTTCCTGGACCTCTACCGCCAGACGCTCACGGAGCCTGCATCATGACCCTACCCGCCATCATCGACTGCGATCCCGGCCACGACGACGCCATGGCCATCCTGCTTGGTGCCCGCACGCTGGACGTCAAGGGCATCACCACCGTGCACGGCAACGTGCCCCTCTCGCTGACCACGCTCAACGCGCGCAAAGTGGTGGAACTGGCCGAGCTGACCGACATTCCCATCGCCGCCGGCATGGACCGCCCCCTGGTGCGCCAGGCCGTGCACGCACCGGAAGTGCACGGCGAGACGGGGCTGGACGGGCCCGATCTGCCCGACCCCGAAGTCGCCACTGTAGACGAACACGCCGTCGAGTTCATCAACCGTGTAGCCCACGACGTGGACGATCTCCATCTGCTCCCTGTGGGCCCGCTGACGAACGTGGCGGCGGCGCTGAGACGTTACCCACAGCTGAGCGAGCACATCGCGCAAATCAGCCTGATGGGCGGCTCGCTGACCTTTGGCAACTCCACGCCCGCCGCGGAGTTCAACATCTGGGCCGACCCCGACGCCGCGCACGTGGTCTTCACGAGCGGTATTCCCATCAAGATGGTAGGCCTCAACGTCACGCGGCAGGTTGGCGCCACGGCACATTGGCGCGAACAGGTGCGGCGCGTGGGCAATCGCACGGCAGACGTCGTGGCCCAGCTGCTGGACTTCTACAGCGAGCGCCTGCAGAAGCTGTTCGGGCTGCCCGGCGGCTCCATGCACGACCCGCTGGCCGTGGCTGCCCTCGTCGCGCCTGACGTCTTGCGCTTCGAGCCCATGCACGTGGTCGTCGAGCTGCGCGGCGAGCATACTTACGGCATGACGCTGTGCGACTACCGTCACCACGACCCGGCTAACGTCGAGGATAGCGGCGGCGGTATCCTCCGTGGCGAAGCGCCCAACGCCGAGGTCGCCGTGGGCGTCGACGAGGAACGTTTCTGGGAGCTCTTCCTGGACACCCTGGCCACGTACCCTTGACCTCGCGCCCATGACCCTCATCCAGGCAGCCCTCAACAAGATTCCGGCCGACATCCTCATCCAGAACGCGCGCCTGGCCAACGTGCTCACCGGCGAGATTTACCCCGAAGAAGGCAGTTCGCGGGACCCGCTTTTGGACATTGCCATCTACGGTCAACAGATTGCCGCCGTGGAAGCCGCGGGCGCGCGCCCCCCGCGCAGCGCGAGGCGGGTGCTGGACGCCGGCGGTCGCCTGGCCGTGCCCGGTCTCATCGACAGCCACCTGCACATCGAAAGCTCGCTGGTCACGCCACAGGCCTTCGCCCAGGCGGTCTTGCCCCACGGCGTGACCACCGTGGCCGAGGACCCGCACGAGATGGCCAACGCAACGGGCCTGGACGGCGTGCGCCGCTTTGTGGAGGCCGGCCGGGACCTGCCGCTGACCGTGCTTTTTCTGGCCTCTACGTGCGTGCCCGCCGCCGCGGGCCTGGAGCATTGCCGCGGCGAGCTGGGGCCGGCGGAGATCGGCGAGATGCTCACCTGGGACGGCGTCATCGGCCTGGCGGAGGTCATGGACGCCCGCGCCGTGGTGGACGAAGAGCTGCGCATGAGCGCCATCCTGCAGGCCGGGCGGCGCGCGGGCGCCATTATTGAAGGGCACAACCCTATGCTGGAAGGGCGCGAGCTGCAGGCCTATATCGCCTCCGGCGTCGACAGCGATCACACTCTGGCTGCGCCCGAGCGCCTGCTGGAGAAGCTGCGCCTGGGCGTGACGGTGCAGCTGCAGGAACGGTACATGACTGAGGAAGTCATCGCTGCCTTAAACGCCTTGCCCCAGCCGCTGCCCACGTTGTGCCTGGTGACGGACGACGTGGCTCCGGACTATTTGGAAACATATGGCCACCTGGACCACGTCTTGCGGCGGGCCATGGCCCTGGGCATGCGGCCCATGCAGGCGCTGCAGGCGGCGACGATCAACCCCGCGCGCCGTTTGCGGCTGACCGATCGGGGCGCCATCGCCCCAGGCCGGCGCGCCGACCTACTCTTGCTAGACGCTGCTTCGTTGACAGAGACGTTCAACGTCTCCACCACCATCAGCGGCGGGCGCGTGGTGGCGCAAGAGGGAGAATCGCTTTGGAAGGCGCCGCAGCGCGAGAATGGCCTGGCGCAACTGCGCAATACGCTAGACTTGCCGCCGGTCTCCGCTCACGATTTTGTGCCCGACCTGCCGCGCACTTCGGATGTGGCCACTGTGCGCGTCATCGTGGCTCATAATCCCGGCACGACGACGGAAGAGGGCAGAGCCACGGTGCGGCTGGTTGACGGCGTGCCGCAGCTGGAGGAGAGCGATTTGTGCCTCATCGCCGTGCTGGCCCGTGGAGGGAAGGGCAGCGCCGTTGGCTTTTTGCGCGGTCTGGGTTTGCAGCAGGGCGCGGTGGCCACCAGCCACGCGCACGACAGCCACAATTTACTCGTCATGGGCCGCGACCGCCGCAGCATGGCCACGGCCGCCAACGCCGTCATCAAGGCCGGCGGCGGCATTTGCCTGGCCCTGAGGGAGGAGGTGCACGCCATGGTGCCCTTGCCCATCGCCGGCATCATCTCCGACCGCCCCCTCGCCGACGTCGCCGCCCAGATGCGCCATTTTACGGAGGCCATCGGCGCCCTGGGCGTGCGCCACCCGCACCTGTTGATGCGCCTGTCGACGTTCACGCTGCCCGTGAGCAGCGGCCTGCGCATCACAGACATGGGCTACGTGCGCGCCGCCGAACGGGCGCACGTGCCGCTAATCGTATGAAGGAAGAAGACAGAAGGAAGAGGACGGATCTTCCTTCTTCAATCTTCCATCTTCCTTCAGATCTTATAAAGAGAATGCCATGACATCACAGACAGCCATCCCTATTTATCTTGACGTGGATACCGGCGTGGACGACGCGCTGGCGCTTTTGCTGGCGGTGCGCCATCCGGCCCTGGACGTGCGCGGCGTCACGACCGTCGTGGGCAACGTGGACCTGGCGCAGGTCACACGCAACACGCTGCAGGTGCTGGAGGTGGCCGGCGCGGAGGATGTGCCGGTGGTCAGCGGCGCCTCGCGCCCCCTCGTCGCCCCACCGCGCTCGGCCGCAGTGGTGCACGCCGACGACGGCCTGGGCAATGCGAACCTGCCGCCGCCGGGACGTGAGCCAACCGGCAACGACGCTGTGGCCTATCTGCGCCGCGAGCTGCTGGCAGCGCCAGAGCCGGTGACGATTATTGCCCTGGCGCCGCTGACCAACATCGCCCTGCTGCTGCAGACGGCGCCGGAGGTTAAGCCCAAGATTCGCGAGCTGGCCATCATGGGCGGGGCCGTGGAGGTCGGCAACGCCACCCCGGTCGCCGAATTCAATATCTACCACGATCCGGAAGCCGCGGACGTCGTATTTCGTTCCGGCGTGCCCATTCTCATGTACGGCCTGGACGTCTTTCGCCGTGTGTGCTTTTCGGTCGACGAGGTGGACGCCTGGTTTGCCTCAAAAGAGGAGGTCGCTTCGCTTGTCGAAGCGCCTTCGCTTACAGCGACGCGCCCGCACCCCGTTTCGCCGCCGGCGTTGGCCGGATTCCTGTTCCACTACCTGTTCCACAACTTCGGCCGCTCGTCTGTATCCATCGGCGACGCCGGCTGTGTAGCGGCCGTCGTCGACCGCTCGGGACTGACCACCGCGCGGCTGCCCGTATACGTGGAAACGGGCGGCCGCTACGCGCGCGGGCAGACCATCGTGGACCGTCGCCCGACGACGCTTGTCGACCGCAGAGGCGAGGCTGAAGTGCAGAGTACGGTGGAAGTGGCGCTGGACATTGACGGTGACTTTTACCGACAGATGTTCCGCGCGGCGACGGGGAAGAAGTCAGAGGATTTGCAGAATGCCTGAAGAACAAGCCATGATGCCCATTGCCGCCACGCGGCAGGAGATTGCCACACAGCCGCAGGTTGTGGCCCGCGTGCTCGCCGAGCAGGAAAAGAAGGTCCAGGCGCTGGCGCAAACCTTGGCAGAGCGCGGCGTGACCCGCGTGCTCGCCGGCGGCTCCGGCGACTCCTGGTTCGCCCCTCAGGCCGTGCAACTGGCCTGGGCACAACTCGCCGGGCTGCCCTTCGAGCCCTACCAGGCCTACGAGTATGCTGCGTACGGTATTCTAGG
>CAYSMQ010000093.1:0-13667 GCA_964432035.1 uncultured Ardenticatenaceae bacterium | reverse complement strand
GTTACAGCTGGACAGTGCGGGCTGTTGACGTTAACGGCAAGATCGTGGGCGAGCTCACCAGCCGGTTTTTGATCGCCGGAACACAGTAAGAGAAAGTGTGCGAGGGCAGTGCGGTGCAAAAATAGATTGTGCCGCGCTATCCTCCCGGCCCGTGGATAATGCGCACGTTGTGCCAGTCGGGCACTTTGACGAAGGCTACGGCGCGTTGGTTGGTATCCCAGCGGAAGGCGGTCTGGATGGCGTAGGTGTCGCCGTCGAATTCTTTCCAGAATTCGGTGCTGTAGGGGACGTAGCCGGCCTGCAGGATAGTGCGTTGGAGGGCGGCGGAGGGGTTGATGGCGTCGCGATCTTTGCTTTGGCGCCAGATGAAGGCTTCTAGCGATTCGTCTGGCTCCTGCGGCTGCGGTGGCTCGTGCGTCTCTTGCGGCGGGGCAGCATTGTGACGCTCGCGCACGGAGGTCATGTGCTGCAGAATGGCGTCGTAGGCGGAGGTATAGTTTTGGTGTCGCCAGGGGCCGGTGGGCGAGTGGGTGAAAGGGAGCAGGGCCAGCATGTACCAGAGGTTGCCGTAGAGATCGTCTACCCAGGCGGCGCGACGCTGCACTTCGGCGGCGTCGCCGTAGGCTTGCAGGTAGCCTTCGCTGACGATGACGGGCACCATGTTTTTTCCGGCGGCGAGGGCAATATACGCCACACGGCCGAACAGGGCGCCGCCGCCGGGCGGCGTCTGGGGCGCGCCGGGAATGAGGGCGCCGTGATCTTGATCGACGGGCGCGGTGGGGTCGAGCACGCCTTCGTGCACAGCGAGGATAACGTCACCAGCGCGGCGGGCGCCGTCCAGCACGCCAGCGTCGAGAAAGGCGACGATTTCGTTCCACTCGGGCGTGCCGGCGTTGAAGGAGCCGATGGCCCAGGTGAGTCCAGGTAAATGTTGGCGGCCCAGCTCGATGCAGGCTTTCATGACCAGGCCCATATTGCGCCAACCTTGCTCGGTAGGTGGATCAGGTTCGTTGACGATTTCCTGGATGTCGATAAAGTCGACGAGCCCGGGGTTGCGCGCGTAGTAGTCAACGATGGGCGTCATGATGGCGTCGGCCCAGTCGGGCACATCGCCAGGCGTGATGTCGTCGATGCCGCCAAGACCGTCCATGTGGGCGACGATGCGGGCCATGGTCAGCGTTTGCGGACTGCGCTCTTTGACGTCGCGCAGGGCGGTTTGTTCCTGGGTCAGCTTGACGACGGGGAACGGCGTGCCCTGATCGACGGCGCGCTGCAGATGCTGGAACAGCTCGGGCGTCGGTTTCTGGGCATGGATGCCAATCTTGGAGCCGGTAGGGATGTGGAGTTGGGTCATGGGTTTCCTCCTGGTAAGGGTATTATAATGGAGATTGGGGATTAGAGGTTGGAGATTGGTTGATTGGAGATAGGGGATTGGAGATTTATGACGCGTAAGATTTATTTGGAAGATATACCGTTGGAGGAGGCGCGGGGGGCGTTGGAGGAGGCTTTGCGTGAGGCGGGGATGGCAGGGCCTCTGGGTTCGGAGACGGTGGAACTGACCAAGGCGTTGGGGCGGGTGACGGCGGAGGCGGTCTGGGCAAAGATTTCGTCGCCGCATTATCATGCCAGCGCGATGGACGGTTATGCGGTGCGGGCCAAGGATACGGTGGGAGCCACGGAGACGAGTCCGTTGCAGTTGCGGTTGGTAAATGAGGAAGGAGCAGACGGAGAGGATGAAAGCGGGCGGGCGCAGGCGGTCAATACAGGCCAGCCGCTGCCGCCGTGGGCCAACGCGGTGATCATGATTGAGCACACGCAGACGGTGACGGAAGAAGGGCAGCAGACGGGTATCGAGATCCGCGCCGCCGTACCGCCGTGGCAGCACGTGCGGCCCATGGGCGAGGACATGGTGGCGACGGAGCTGGTGCTGCCGGCGAACCACCGGCTGCGAGCGGTGGATCTAGGCGCGATCGCGGGGTCGGGCAATGATGAGGTCACCGTTTATAAACGGCCGCGGGTGGCGGTTATCCCTACGGGGACGGAGCTAGTGACGTTGGAGACCGTGCGCGAAGAAGGATTGCAGCCGGGAGAGATCATTGAATACAACAGTCTGGTGCTGGCAAGCCAGGTTGAGGAGTGGGGCGGCATCGCCACGCGATGGCCCATCGTGCCCGACGACTTTGACGCGATCCGCACTGCAGTGGCGGCTGCCGCGCGCAATCATGACCTGGTTCTGGTGAACGCCGGCTCTTCGGCGGGCAGCAAGGACCACACGGCGGGCGTGGTGCAGGCGCTGGGCAATTTACTGGTACACGGCGTGGCAGTGCGACCGGGACATCCGGTGATCATTGGATTGTTGCGGACGCCGGCGCAGCATGCAGCGGCGCAGAATGCGACGGGCACAAAAGGGACGGCTGCGTCATCGGACGCAAAAGAAACGCGGCAAGTTCCGGTCATTGGCGTGCCCGGCTATCCGGTGAGCGCGGCGCTGACGGGGGAGATTTTCGTGGAACCGGTTCTGGCGCGGTGGCAGGGACAACGGCCGCACGAAGCGCCAACGCTAGAGGCAACACTGACGCGCAAAGTGATGTCGCACACGGGGGACGATGATTATCTACGCGTCGCCGTGGGGCAGGTGGGCGAGCAGGTGATGGCCACACCAATCAGCCGCGGCGCGGGGGTGATTAGCTCGCTGGTGCGCGCAGACGGTATCGTGCGCATTCCACGGTTTAGCGAAGGGCTGGACGTGGGCTCACAGGTCACCGTGCACCTCTACCGGGAGCTGCGCGAGATAGAGCGCACGATTGTGGCCATCGGTAGCCACGATCTGACACTCGATTTGCTGGCGCAGTTTCTGGCAGCGAAGGGCGAAGGTTGGCGGATGACGTCGGCGAATGTGGGCAGCCTGGGCGGACTGGTCGCCCTGCGGCGGGGTGAAGCGCACCTGGGCGGATCACATCTGATGGATCCGGAAACAGGCGTTTATAACGAGAGCTACGTACGCCGTTATCTGCCCAAGCAAGCGGTGATGCTGGTGGCGTTGGTAGGGCGCGAACAGGGTTGGATCGTTCGGCCGGGCAACCCGTTGGGATTGAAGGGCTGGGCCGACGCAGACAGGGATGACGTGAGCATCGTCAACCGGCAGCGCGGCGCGGGCACGCGCGTCTTATTGGATTACGAACTGGAACGGGCGAACATCGACCCCGCACAGGTGCAGGGCTACGGACGCGAGGAGTACACGCATCTGGCGGTGGCGGCGGCGGTCGCTTCGGGCACGGCGGACGCAGGGCCGGGCATCCGGGCGGCGGCGCGCGCGCTGGATCTGGATTTCGTGCCGCTGGCGCATGAACGTTACGAGCTGGTTATTCCGCAAGCGCATTACGAGAACCCGCTTCTGCAGCCATTATTGGAGTTACTGCACGACGAGGCGTTTCGTGATGCTGTGGCAGCGTTGCCCGGGTATGACGTATCGATCATGGGTGATGTGCGAGAGATTGTGTCGTGAATGCCGCCAAGAGAAGGATAGGATAAAGAAGATGTAGTCCTTGGGAGGATCACATCTTCTTTCCCAGATAACCTGAATGAGATCCAGAATTGATGAGGATAATCCAGGCAAACTCAACCGCCCCAATAACGCACCCACGTGGGGCGCGCCCCCAAGATTGCCCA
This sequence comes from uncultured Ardenticatenaceae bacterium, assembly GCA_964432035.1. Classification (GTDB taxonomy): domain Bacteria; phylum Chloroflexota; class Anaerolineae; order Promineifilales; family Promineifilaceae; genus JAAYYY01. The sequence continues at coordinate 9,998 of CAYSMQ010000093.1, read as the reverse complement.
GAGGTAGATAAGGACTCTGCGCGCCTCGCTTGAGAGAACGCTATCTACTTGCCCACACAACGCTAACAGACAACACATGTGCGCACAATATCCGTGGCGACAGTTTATTGCTACCAATAGTGGTAAGTTAGATACTGTCGTTTCCGACAGGGTATGAGGGTGGGCCTGACCTATTTCTTGCCATAGCCGGCGCGCACTGCCCAGGCGATGGCTTCACCACGGGTGGAGACGTCGATCTTGCGATAGATGTTTTTGAGGTGGAAGCGCACGGTACGTTCGGTAACGGCAAGCTTTCGGGCAATATGCTCGTTTGAGGCGCCAAGGGCCAGGATGTTGAGCACGTCAAGCTCGCGCTCGGTGAACTCGGGCGCATTTCTCGGTTGGGCCAAACGCCGCGCAACGGCCTGGCTAAACCAGATGCCGCCACCGACGACGGTCTGGATGGCCTGAACGAGGGTCTCGATCGCTTCGTCCTTGAGCACGTAGCCGCTGACGCCAGCGCGCAAGAGAGCGCGCACGGGAACCAGATCGTCGTAGGCACTCAGAATCAGGACGCGCGTCTTGGGGTAACGCCGGCGCAGGGAGACAACGGTTTCCAGCGGCGGAGGGCCTGGCATGTGCAGGTCGAGCAGTAACACGTCGGGCTCCAGTTCATCGATCAGGTCGCCAAGATCGTTGGTGTTGGCGGCGAGGCCTACAAGCGCGAAATCTTCGCTCTTGCGCAGCGTATTGCCGATACCTTCGCGAATAAGGGGATGGTCATCAGCCAATAGAACGCGGGTTGGATGCTCCATCGTTATTCTCCACTGTCTGTAAGGGAATCTGGGCCTGAATTTCGGTGCCTTGTCCGGGATCGGACCAGATCGATAAAAAGCCATCGACGGCATGCACGCGTTCCTGCATGCCGATAAAACCAAATCGCCCTGCGGCGGCAAACCGATAGAGATGGCGCGGGATGTGAAATCCTTGCCCGTCATCTTTAATACGCACTGTAATTACATCGTCGCTCTGGCGCACGATGACGTCGACGTTTGTCGCCGCTGCGTGCTTATGCGCGTTCCAAATTCCCTCCTGAACCAGACGAAAGATGCAGGTAGCAACGGAATCGGGCACTTTTTTGCCGTCAAGCGTGCTAGCGTCCAGATTAATACGGGGTCCCGTGCGGCCCACGCCCTGCTGCCAGTCGGCAACGAAGACGTCGAGGACTTCGGCAAGTCCCATTTCATGCAGCGCCGGTGGGCGCAGAGAACTGATAAGCCGCCGCAGTCCCTGGGCTACGTCGATCATGTCCCCACGAAGCACCTCCAGGCCAGGCGCCAGCTCTTCGAGGCGCTGCGCCGGCGTCCAGCCGCTTTCTTCCGTGGCGCGGCGACGCATTTCGGCCAACTGATAGCTTAAACCGAGTAACCGTTGCACAGCTCCATCGTGGAGATCTTGAGCCAGACGCACGCGTTCGGCTTCTTTCGTCTGGGCTACCTGTCGCTGAGCCTCCTCCAGTTCGCGCTGCATTTCGCGCCTTTCGGTCACGTCGTTGCCCGTGCAAATGACATAGTCGAGCGCGCCATTATCGTCAAATACAGCCGTGACGGACCATTCGATTTGACGGCGCCGCCCGTCACGGGTGAGCCACACATTCTCAAAAGGAATAAAGACGCGCGGCTCTGACAGCAAGGCCCGCACTTGAGCACGCAGATCACCATATGTGACGTCGGTCTCTGGTGGTAGCAAGAAACTAAAGTGGCGTCCGTATACGTCGTCGAACGTATAACCGCTGACACGTTCGCAGGCGCCGTTGAAACCCACGATGTGGCCGTCTGCATCGACGACGATGATCAGGGCGTTGACCATGTCCAGAATCGTGGTGTAAAAGCGGCGCTCCGCATAGCGCACGTCGTCCAACTGTGCATGCACTGGGAGCCGCTCGGTTGCGGGCGCCTTTATGAACCCCTGGGCAATGTGACCCAGCGTAGACGAGAGCGCCGGCTGCAGCGATTCTTTTTCCTCCGCAGAGAGACCGTGCAAGAGTCGACGGCTTAGAATAACCTGCGAGTATCCTAAAAGCTCGGCGCGTTTGCAGGTTAGGCGCGCCAGATCCTGGCCAATGCTCTGTGCCAGCGCCGGCGAAGGGGTTTCTTCCAATACGGCGCTGACGATCCGTTTCAGTAAAGAGCGGAGGCCCTGGCGGACAGACGAATCGTGCTGCGGGTAGCCACAAACGTCGCACACCACTGTCGTCCACTCGTCCACGAGCGCAGCGCGATCGCGCTGCCGCCAGTCAGAGATGGAGCGGGCGGGTGTGGCGCTCACGGTTTAGTCCTCCTTTGCAACACCCTGTGAGGCAAGGATGGCCCCCTGTAATCCGTTGGATTGCGCGCCGAGCAGGCGCGTGGGGGTAATACGATTCTGTAGCCCGGTAGGGCCCGGCGCGGTCACACGTATGTAGTTATCGGTGTAGCCGCGCCAACGAAGACCGTCGTCGTTGGCGCTGAGGACCATCTCCCATAGAACGTCGCGCTCCTGACCCTCGTATTGCGCGTGGAAGGCCAAGCTCAATTCTTCACCGAGAGCGATCATGCGGCGCGTGCGCTTTTTGCGTTCGCTCTTGGGGATCTGATCGGACATTTCGGCGGCAGTTGTGCCGGGGCGAGGACTGTAGGTGAATACATGCAGTCTCCCGAAGCCGATTTCGCGCACAAAATCAAGGCTCTGCCGGAAATCGTCTTCACTTTCGCCGGGAAATCCGCAGATGATGTCGGTGCTAACGTTCAGATCGCGGATCGCCTCGCGCGCGGCCGCCACCAGACGGCGAAAAGGGTGGCGACGCGTGCGGCGGGCCATGCGGCGCAGAACGCGGTCGCTGCCCGATTGCAGGGGCAAGTGCAGGTGCGGAAGCAGGCGCGAATCCTCCCAGAGCGAGAAGAAAGCTTCGTCGATGTCCCAGGGTTCTAGCGAGGAAAGCCGCAGGCGCGGAATGTCTGTGTGTTCCAGAATGGCGGCTACCAGATCGCGCAAACCGTGATCGTTGCCAAAATCGTGCCCGTAGCTACCAAGGTGCACGCCTGTGAGCACGGCCTCGCGGTAGCCGGCTGCGGCGAGGGCCTGGATCTCGTGTACTACGTCGCCCAGATGCCGGCTACGTCCGGGGCCGCGGGCGACGGTCGTGATGCAGAACGTGCAGCGGTTGTCACAACCGTCCTGAACTTTGACGAAGGCGCGCGTGTTGCCTACCGGTCCGGATAGGAAGTCGCGCAGGATGGGCTCGTGGTCGAAGACAGGCAGGTCGTCGCCAACGTCCGGATCCAAAATCTGGATCAGTCGTTCCTTGTCCCGGTTAGGCACGATGCGCCCTGCGCCTTTCACACGCCGCAGAGCATCGGGAGCCACGGTGGCATAGCAGCCAGTAAGCACAATTTCGGCGGCTTCATTGTGGCGATGATAGCGCCGGGTGCGCTTGCGCGCGTCGCGGGCTGCCTCGCGCGTCACGGCGCAGGTGTTTAAGATTACTTTGTCGGCCTGCGCTGCATCGGCAACCAGTTGATGCCCGGAAGCGAGCAGCTGGCGGGCCATGGTTTCGATTTCGCTCTGGTTGAGCCGGCAACCAATGCTGTCGAGAAATACTTTCATACGGTTATTTTAGCGACGAAGGCTGTATGGCGCGAAAATCAGAAGGAAATCAGCCTGCCGGTGGCTCGGTGCGGACACCAGCCACAGCCAGTCGATCAATCCTCCTAAGAACGGCGTTGCAGAAGATAGATGCGACCCCACTCGCCAGAAACGGTGACGGAAAAGCCGCTGCGAATCTCCAGGCGAGGCGTCTGGCGAATGGCATTCTTGAACTGCTCGAAGGCGCGCGTGAGTACGACGGCATCGCCGCCCGGCCGTAGCACGCGTTGCAGCTCAAGCAGCCACTCGTTGTATTGGCGCGTAATCTGGTCCGCGGGGGACGGTGGAAAGCGGGTGACGATCTTGTTGACGGCGCCGGCGGCAAGCGGTAGATGCGCAGCATCGACCTGGACTCGGGCAAGGGGCGCGGCATTGTCGTTGTTGCGATTCGTTGGAGGTCGTACCGGGGGCGACTGGAAACCGTCCAGTACAAGCCGGGCGGGTTGAGCGCTTCGCACACGGGCAGCGCCGCTGGAAAAGGGATCGAGAAAGATGTCGTCAGGCCGGGGCTCGCTAAGCAGGACGAGCGCTTCGGCCACTGACCCTGGCAGCGCGCCCGCGGGCGCAGGTGGAGGCCAACCAGACGGCGGCGGCAGACGAAGGCCGAGAAGAATGGAAGAGCCGAGCACGTTGGCCCAAATCTCGAGGTCAGGATCGTCCTGCACCCGCTCCCACTGGGGATAGAGCTGGTCGACGGCCTGCACGACGGCGCGGCGCACGTCCTGGCGGTTGTATTCATGTTTGCCATAGGTGCGGACAAGGAGACGATAGCTGTTCGGCTGGCGACGACGGTAGCGTACGAAGCTATTCACAGCACCGCCGAAGTCACCGCTGCTAACCAATTCCTCGCGGAGCCGGTGCAGATCGCGATAACCGCGCGTGGTCTTGGATAAAAAGGCGCCTGTGAGGAAGACGGATTCAATGGTGCGCAATTTGAAAAGGTCGTCGGGCGCCGCCGTCACGTCGAAGAGGGCAATGCCCCGTTCATCGCGGGCAAACAGCAATTCGGAAAAGCGCGCCTTGGGAAAGCGGCGGCGCACCTCTATCCAGGCCACTTCTTCCAGGCCGGGAACGGTTTCCACATAGACGGAGAGAGTGCGCGCTCGCCGCGTTTTATTGGCCATGTCTATCTCCACTGCGGGCGCGGAATCGCAGGCGAATGGGCGTTCCGGTAAAGGGTTCGAATTCTCGAATCTGATTTTCCAGATAGCGCTTATAAGTGAAGTGTACCCAATCGGGCTTATTGACGAAGAAAACGAATGTGGGCGGCACTGTATCGGCCTGGGTGGCATAGAAGAATTTGACGCGAATGCCGCTCTTATGCGGCGGAGGATGTTTCATGACCGCATCGCGCATCAATCTGTTGAGCTGGCCGGTCGGAATGCGCTTGTGGCGAGACTCCTGAACCTGGGCCACGAGAGACATGATCTTGCTGACACGCTGGCCCGTCTGCGCCGAAATGAAGAGGATAGGCGCGTAGGGCATGTATTTGAATTGTTCGCGCACAAAGGCCACGTATTGGGGCATGCTGTGGGCGTCTTTTTCCACGGCGTCCCACTTATTGACGAGAATGACGACGCCCACTTCTTCATCGCGGATCATGCCCCCTATATGGGTGTCCTGGGCGGTAATGCCTTCCGTGGCATCGATCACGAGAAGCGCAACGTCGGCGCGGTCGAGGGCCTTGATAGCGCGCAAAACGCTGTACTTTTCGACGCCAGGTTCGATCTTGCCGCGGCGCCGGATGCCGGCCGTGTCCACGACGACGTAGGTGTCACCGTGCCAGCGCAGGCTGGCGTCAATGGCGTCGCGCGTCGTGCCTGCCAGGGGGCTGACGATGGCGCGCTCTTCGCCGAGCAGCCGGTTGAGTAGTGTGGACTTGCCGACGTTGGGCTTGCCCAAGATGGCAATGCGCACGGCGTCATCGTCTTCGTAGGTAGGTTCGATGGGTGGGATGGCGGCGACCAGCTCGTCCAGCAAGTCGCCGACGCCGGTGCCGTGCAAAGCGGAAACGGGCGAGATGGGACCAAGACCGAGTTCGTAAAACTCGTAGGCCTGATCCCACAGTTTCGTCGCTTCCAGCTTGTTGGCGGCGACGACGACGGGTTTTTCTGAACGGCGCAGCACTTCGGCGACTTCGCGGTCGGCAGTTGTCAGGCCGGCCTGACCGTCGACCACGAGCACGATGACGTCGGCATCCTGGATGGCAATGCGCGCTTGCTGCACAATGCCTTCCATAAAGGCCTGCGAGTCCTCGGAGAGCGGTTCGCTTTCCCAGCCCGCGAGCAACTCAATGCCGCCGGTGTCGACAAGGTTGAAGGCAACGCCGGCCCACTCGGCTTCGGCATAGAGACGGTCGCGAGTGGTGCCAGGGATCTCAGACACGACCGCCATACGGCGACCGACGATACGATTGAAGAGGGTCGACTTGCCAACATTGGGCCGGCCGACGAGGGCAACAAGGGCTTTTCGACTCATACGTTTTTCTCGCGCCTGGCGAAAACCAGGCCAAATGGGAGGAATGTAGCAGACGCCAGCAACAGCAAGACGAGCGCGCCCAGGTCGCCGGCGGCACCGGATGCGGCGGGAAGTGATGAGGAGGCGCGTGGCGTGGCGGTGGCAGTTATTTCGTCGGTGATGGTTACGGCTTCGGTGATTTCTACAGTTACCTGCGGGGGTTGGATAGAGCGGACTTCAACGTCGCTAACAAAGACATCGGCGTCTGGTTCCAGGCTGTGCGTGCCAATGTCGAGGTTCAATAGATCAAGCGTGACACGCACGTCATCCTCGACCAGAGAATCTAGCTTGTCGAGAGGGCCGAAGAGGAAAACGCGCACTTCGTCTACGTCAAGGGTGGCGGTCAGGCCGTCGCCCAAGGCGCGTATCTCCGGTTCCTGGCTAATGACAGAGCTGGTAAGAATCGGTTCGATTTCAATCTCTACAATGACCGGTTGCAGATCGTCTAGTTCCAGACCCTGCGGAAGGTCGAGGGCCACGGAGAGGGTGACGGATTCACGCAGGCCGGTGATATCGACGGGTTCGGTGCGCACGCGGCTGAGCGCATCGAGGCGGGCAGGATTGCCGGTGAGCAACACGCTGTCCGGTTCGACGCGCACGTCGAGAAGACGGTAGCCAGGCGCGGGTTCACCCTGCCAATCGACGATAATGGGCTTGGCGGCGTATCCGGCAAGCTGATCGACGGGCACGGTGACGACAACTTCTTCTGCGCTCAATTCGAGATTATTCACTCCGGCAATGTTGCCCTGGCGGTCATAGAAAACGGGGCGTCTGGTAACTATCGCGTCCTGCTGTGGATTGTCCAGGAAGACGGTGACGCGCGCTTCGACCAGCGATTCAACGCGCGACGCGCTGCCGGTTACGGTGATGACGGCAGGGTCCACGAAGGGCTCGTCTAGAACGTAGCCACGCCCGGCGTCGCCGCGCAACTCAACGCGCACGGGGATATCGCGACTTACGATGCGCTCTACTTGCACAGTCACCTCTTCTGGAAGCTGAAAGGCGATTTGCACGCCTTCAATGTTATGGCGAATGGCGACGGGCACCTGCGCTTGCCCGGTGCTCACATCGCTAAGATCGACTTCGGCCGTGAAGTCGGCGATGGTCAGATCGTTGATGATAGATTCGGGACCTTCGACGATGACATCCACAACGTTAGGCGAGATGGACACGGAGCTGTCGGCAGGCCGCGCGATAGGCTCGACGCCGAGGCGCAGCGGAAGCTGGTTGACGGGATCGTTGGCGCGCACGGCAATGCCCCAGATAAGCGAGGCGAGAACGAGCGAGAGACTGAGGGTGGCGATGTTAGCCGCCAGTGATTTAAGGAGTCGCATGATCGATCAGGCAGAGCCTTTCTTAGTCATGACATCGGTTCCATTTTGTAAGAACGCGTATAGAATGGCATCGAGCCGCGCGGGGTCCTGGCGGCGCAAGATGCGCCCATTATGCGCGATGGCGATCTGCCCGGTTTCTTCGGAAACGACGACGGCGACGGCGTCGCTTACTTCACTGATGCCCAAGGCGGCGCGATGGCGCAGGCCCATTTGGCGGTCAGACAGACTGCTGGTGGAGAGGGGCATAACGCAAGCCGCTGCCACAAGGGATTCGCCACGCACGATGACGGCGCCGTCGTGAAGTTCGGTGTTCTTATTAAAGATGGTCAACAGCAATTCCGCTGACGGTTCGGCATTCAATTTAATTCCAGTGTCTACATACTCCTGAAGACCGGTGTCTTGTTCGAAAACAACGAGCGCGCCGTGACGACGTTGCGAGAGGCGCAGGGCAGCGCGGGCAGTAGCAGCGACGGCGCTATTCTCGCGGTTGCGCCGGAAAAGGCGCATGAAACGGCCGGTGCGCCCCAGTTGCTCGAGCGCGCGCCTTAGTTCCGGCTGGAAAATGACGGGAAACGCGACGAGTAAGGCCGGAAGCAGGTTGCGCACCAACCAGCTGAAGGCCACCAGGTCGATGAAGATAGACAGACCGAGAAAAAAGAGGGCTACGACGAGCAATCCGCGAAGCAGGGAGACGGCTCGTGTGCCGCGAATCAAGACCAACAGCCCGTAGATGATAACGGTTACGAGCAGTATGTCTACAACATCGGCAAGACTCAAGCGGTCCAGAAAGTATTCGATGGGGACTCTCATAGCTGCCTTATCTGGACGTGAAAATCAATATAGTTATCCATTTATAATACCAATTCCCACAGTCACGCAGCAACCGATTGCGCACCTGTGGGAATCCAGAATTGTGAACGCGAGCGCGAATTAGGGACAGGAGAGCGGAGAAAGGACTTCACCCGCGCCGGTCAGGTCTCTCTTAACTGTCTTAACAACTCGCGATAGCTTGCCGTATTTGACGGTTCCAAACGAACAATTTGTTCTAGCGTGGCAATGGCCTTCTCACGTTCGCCCGCCTCGAGCTGTGCTTCCCCCAGCTGGTCGAGCACGTCAATTGCTTCGGCTTTGCGTTTCTGCGCGAGCAGCAGACGGGCGAGACGCTGCGCGAGGCCGGCCTGAGTAGGATGCCGGCGGTTCATATCTTCCAGGATACCGATGACTTTGCCGCCGCGACCGCCTCCGACCAGTTGCTGCAAATATTGGTCCAGCTCGCGCAAGGCGTGGCTGGGTTGGCCCATCTTGAAATAGAGGTCGACAAGCGTAATCGCCGTGCGTTCGTCTGTGGGGTCTTCCTTGCGCAGTTCACGGTAGGCGCTCAGCGCGCGCTTCCAGTCCAGGCGCTGCATGTCGATATCGGCGATGCGCCTCAGCAGGCGTGCGCGCCAATTGTGCTCGACGCTGCCGCGGGGCGCCAGTTTGAGCGCTTCCTGGTATGTCTCGCGGGCTTTGTCGACCTGGGCAAGCTGGTAGTACCCTTCGCCAAGAGCCAGATAGTGCTCCAGGGAGCGATCGATGCGCCCGTGGCGCTTGAGCATGTCGATGATGCGCGCACGGGTGGAGACGTCCAGGGGCGAAACCTCTAGGACACGTTCCCACATGTTGATGGCGCCGTTTACGTCACCGCGCACGCGGAAGGCGCCGGCGACGGCGTTGAATTTGGAGACGGCGACGTCGACGCGGTCCTGTCGTAGGAGGAGTTCGCCAAGCTGGATGTGGGCCGGCAAGTAGTCGGGAGAGCTGGCAATCGCCCGATAGACTTCTTCTATCGCCGTGCCGATCATGTTGCGGCGCACATACTCCTGGCTTAGATAGAGGGATTCTAGCACGCGAGCCGAGCCTGCGGTGAGGATGTCGCCGAGGATCATCATGCGATCGCCGGAGAGTGCATCGAGTCGGGCGCGGGCGTCCTTTACTTTATCTTCCCATCCTTTGCGGCTGAGAAACTCAACCAGGGCGTTGGCAAACTCGGTCGCTTTTTCCGGTTCGCCTCTGGTGAGCAAGCTATCGGCCAGATTTTCGTAAAGTTCTATCAACCGGTCGGCCTGCTCATGCTGCACAGTGCCCAGGTCGACGATCTTAAGCACCGTGACAAAGTGTTCGACGGCTTTGTCGATCTGGCCCCGGGCGCGATAAGATTCGCCAAGCGCGAACTGACTGGCGAGACGAAACTCGTGATCCTGGACCGAAATCTGAAATTCGCGAATGGCGTCTTCAAAGCGTAACTTATCCTGGTATAACAGGCCCAGGTTAAAGTGGGCGGCAGTGCTATTGACGCCGGCGCGCAGCGCTCTCTCGTAGGCGCTGATGGCTTCATTGATTTCGCCACGCGTCTGGTGGTCAAGCGCCTGGCTGATGAGCGCGTCCCGTTCCGGTCGACCGTCGCCGTCTACGCCGGGCGCTTCATCCTCGGTGCCCGTTTCG
>CAYSMQ010000092.1:0-13718 GCA_964432035.1 uncultured Ardenticatenaceae bacterium | reverse complement strand
ACGAGGGTGGCGTATTCATCACGCGCACGCTGGCGTATGGCGACGACGAAACTGAGGAATTGCTGGCGCTCAACGAGCGTCTAATGAAAGCGTTGGGCATGGTGCGTGGGGCAACGCACACTGAGTTCATTCGCGGTCATGACGGCGTGCTCTATTTTCTGGAAACTGCCGCCCGCGTTGGGGGAGCGAACATCGACAAGGCCGTCGAGGCAGCAACCGGCGTCAACCTATGGCAGGAGTGGGCGCGTATCGAGGTTGCACACGCGCAAGGCGAGTCCTACGCCGCCCCGCAGACCAGGGAAGACTATGCCGGACTGCTTGTGTGTCTGGCGCAACAGGAGTGGCCCGATTTATCGTCGTTTAGCGATCCGGAAGTCGTCTGGCGTCTGCACAAGAAACACCACGCCGGTCTGGTTCTGGCTTCGCCTGAACATGAGCGTGTCCAGGCGTTGCTAGATGACTATGCGGCTCGCTTCGCTCGGGAGTTCCTTGCCGTGGCTCCACCTCTGGATAAACCGCCCGCCTGACGCAACACCTAGTTCCAACGCGCCAACATCTGGTACTTGGCCCAGATTGCCGTGCGGTAAAAAGGATCAATTTCGATAGCCCGCTCAAAGCATTCCAACGCGCGATCGTAGTCGCCCATATGCTCATAGACCCGGCCCAGGTTCATGTGGGGAAATTGCGGCGCCTCGTAACGCGGCGCTTGCGTGGCTTTCTCCAGCCAGGGGATCGCCTCTTCCCACTGCTCCAGTTCGATGAGATAGGCGCCGATGTCGTTATAGGGATTACCAAAGGTAGGATCGACCTCGATGGCCCGCTTGCAACAGGCAATGGCCTCATCGTAACGGTCCATCATGCTATACGTCCAGCCCAAAAACGTGTGCGCCTCAGCCGTGGGAAACGTTTCCAGAGACTGTTCGTAGAGCAGAATGGCATCCGCCAGTTCGCCGCGCATCTGGTGCTTATAGGCGCGGTCGAGGAGCACCATGGCTTGCTGCCGCTGTATCTCATCGCTCATAGGCTTAGTGTATCATGCACGTTTTAGGGGACAAACGCCAGAGGTAAGCGGTACACTGGCGTATAAAGGCGGCACGGAACGAGGGGTCGGTAGTTAGTCGGTATCGAATTTGGCGACAGTTACGCCGGCTCCACCCTCACCATCTTTGCCTTCGTCCCAGCTACGTATGTAGCGATTTCTATCAAGCGCCTGCCGCACGGCTTCACGGAGACGGCCCGTGCCCTTACCGTGAATAATGCGCACGAATGGTAACGAGGAAAGATAGGCCGATTCTAAATAGGATTCAAGTTGCGACAGACCTTCTTCAACACGCTGTCCGCGCAAATCGAGCTCCATGCCGGGTGAATCGCTGACATTGACGGAGATCGGTTCGGGTTCTTCCTCCGCATCCGATTCTTGCTTCTCTACCAGTTCCAGATCACTAAGACTTGCGCGCATGTGCAGTCGTCCGACGGCGAGTTCCGCTTCTTTTTTATCTAGCGAAAGGATTTCACCTTTGGTGTTTAGGGACTTGACGCGCACGACATCGCCTACTTCTAGCGAATCGCGCATGCGTCGTAATTGCCGGCGGGACGGCTCGCTGGCCGCTTGTTCCTTCTGCTGGAGCTCTGTCTCTACGGTATCTACCTGTTTACCCAGTTGTTTGAGCGCGTTCAAAGAGGTCTCGCGGTCGCGTTGCTCGCGCACCTGGCGGCGCAACTTCGTTAGCTCATCCCGTACGGCGTCCAGCTCTTTCTGCACTTCCTGTCTTGCCTCGGACAGCACTTGCTGGCGCTCGGATTCGATGGCATCTAGCCGCTCGCGCAATTCATCGCGCTCTTCCTCAACCTGCTGCAGTGCCAATCTGGTGGCCGCTTCCTGCGATGAAATTTTGTCGCGGATGTCATATATCGAATCGAGCAGCGACTCGGCTCGCTCGCTACCGGCGCCCAGAAGCGCCAGGGCCTCATCCAGGATTGTCTCGTCCACACCTAGGCGGCGAGCAATGGCCACCGCGTTGGAGCGACCCGGTAGGCCGATCGTCATCTCGTAGGTCGGAGACAACGTGTCGATGTCAAAAAGAAGCGAGGCGTTCGTCGCACCCGGCGTCTGGCTGGCGTATACTTTCAACTCGGGGAAATGTGTCGCCACGAAGGTCGTGGCGCCGTTGTCGCGCAGGTAACTGACGATGGCCTGCGCCAGCGCGGCGCCTTCGGCAGGATCGGTCCCTGACCCTAGCTCGTCGAGCAACACCAGGCTGCGCTCACTCACTTGTTGTAAGATGCGTACAATGTTGGTTACGTGCGCGGAGAACGTGGACAGGCTTTGCTCGATGGACTGCTCGTCGCCGATGTCGGCAAGAACATTCTCAAAGACGGTCAGCTTTGCTTCGATGACCGGCAGATGTAGACCGGACTGCGCCATAAGGGCCATGAGACCCATTGTCTTGAGGCTCACCGTCTTACCGCCGGTATTTGGACCCGTGATCAGAACCAGAAACGTCTCCTCGTCCAACATGAGATCTGTGGGCACGACGGTGTTCGGATCTAGCAACGGATGCCGCGCGCCACGAATCCACACGGTGGAACCGGGATGCATTCGAGATGTCGATTCCTGCCCCCGGTCAGCATCACCGTCCTTCGGCGACGACCTGGCCCGCGTTGGCTTACGCCATTCGACGAACTGTGGCTCGACGGCCTCGGTGGCGAGCGCATAGTGGGCTCGAGAAAAGACTGAATCAAGCTCCGCCATGCGTTCGACGATTCGCTTTAGCACATCGCCCTGCTCTGCCACCTTTTCCGTGAGCTCAGCCAATATTCGTTGTATCTCTTCAACTTCTTGTACCTGCAAACCGCGATACTCGTTGTTGAGCTCGACGGTATTCATCGGTTCAATCCACAGCGTGGCGCCGCTCCCACTTTGATCGTGAACAATTCCCTTGATGCGACCCTTATAGTCGGCCTTAAGCGGCACAACGTAGCGACCGCCGCGCATCGTAATGATGGGCTCTTGCAGATAGCGATTCATGCTGCTGCCGATAAGGCTTTGAAGTTTGTCCTGGATGCGCCCATGTGTCACGCGTAAGGAGCGCCGAATATTGGCCAACTTGTCGGAAGCGCTATCAAGCACTTCCCCGCGCTCCTCGTCCAATGTCTCGTTAATCGCCGACGCAAGGCCAGGACATTCCTCGATCAATTCTGCAATAGCTGCCAGATGCGGCGCGCGATCGGTGGCTTTTAACAAGATCCGCCGTAAATTACGCGCGGCGCCCAGGGTGCTACGAATATCGAGGAAATCCTCCGGCTGCAGCGTTATGCCACGCTGCGCGCGGTCTGCTGCCTGCCGCACGTCGCGCGCGCCGCCAATGCGCGCATCGCTGCCGCTTTCAAAAAGATCGATGGCTTCTCTGGTTTCAGCCTGGCGACGTCTTGCTCTCTTTTCGTCAACGGTCGGTTGCAAGGCGCGGATCAGCTGCTCACCCGCGCTAAAGCTGGCGTGAGCAGCTACGCGGTCCAGGATCTTGTCAAACTCAAGGATTTGTAGCGATTTTTCGTCCATACCGTCCAAGAATGTCGTGCAGCGATGGGCCTTTGGCCCGCTACCAGAATGGAAATATAGTGAATATCCGACAAATTCGCTACTAACGTGTCATTCACGCCGGTCATCGCCCTTAGCTGAATAATCATTAATTTTTTCTGCGATACACGCGCGTGTTGTGGCAAGGCGTTGTTTTTCCGTTAGAATGTTGGCTTGTGCTAGGTATCGATGGTCATGTAAGCGTCGCGCGAATTTTCTCGGTCAGGAAGTAATTTCATGCAACCGGCAATTAGCTTCGAAAATGTAAGCAAGCGCTTTATGATGACGTCTGAACGCCCTCAGACGGTGTTAGAGACGCTGATCGCTCTCAGCAAAGGGCGGCGCATGCGCGGAAAAGAAAAGGAACTGTGGGCTGTTGACGACCTCAGTTTCGATTTGATGCCGGGCGAGTGTCTGGGCATTATCGGCCGCAATGGTAGTGGGAAAAGCACGGTGCTGAAAATGATTGCCCGTATCCTGCGCCCAACCCGGGGCAAAATCACGGTCCGGGGCCGGATCAGCGCATTGTTGGAGTTGGGCGCCGGTTTTCATCCGGATCTGACCGGCCGAGAGAACATCTATCTTAACGCCTCGGTACTTGGGCTGAGCAGAGAAGAGGTTGATGAACGATTCCAGGCAATCGTCGACTTCTCTGAACTGGCGTCCTTTATCGACGTTCCGGTCAAACACTACTCATCAGGCATGCACGTGCGCCTGGGGTTTAGCGTCGCGATCCACGTGGAACCAGATATTCTGATACTTGACGAGATCCTAGCGGTTGGCGATCAGGCGTTTCAGACCAAATGCATCGATCAGATATACGCCTTGAAACGTGATGGTACGACTATCATCCTCATCAGCCACAATATGGATGTCATCCGCAGCCTTTGCACACAAATCTTATGGCTTGAACATGGCGCCTTACGCCGCGCGGGAAACGTCAACCATATCGCCTCCGAATATCTGGCAGAGACATATAGCTCGCAGCAACCTGCCGGCGCAGATAGTTCTCCATTTAAGCGTTGGGGGACAGGCGAGGTTGAAATCACTAACGTGCGCCTGCTAAATAAGCAGGGTCGCGAATTCGGCGTCTTTCACATGAACGAACAAATGAGGATAGAGGTAAGTTATGTTGCTGAAGAACCTTTAATGTCACCGCGCTTTGACCTGGCGATCCATCGTCAAGACGGCATCCAGGTGATCGGTCCCAATAGCAGGGAAGATGGGTTGGAAATCGACGCCATCAACGGAGCAGGTCGCGTTTGCTATTCTGTCGAAAATTTACCGCTTTTGCCTGCGCGTTATCATTTGACTGTCACCGTTCGCGACGGTGAATCGCCAACCGTCTATGACCATCATGAACAAGCTTATCCGTTCCGTGTGATTGCCGATGATCTGCAAGACACACACGGTTTAGTGGCCATTCCTGCCACCTGGTCGTGGCACCCCCAGGAGGAACATGAAAAACAAGATGAAGCTACAACAAGCACCTTACTTACGAGGTAATGTAATGGACAATCTTCGCCCCTATCGAATTATCGCCGTCCTGGCGCTAACCTTGATCGCAGTTTTTACTGCCATTCACGCCGCGCAAGCCGGCGCCGTCCAGACAAGCACGGCAGCCGCGCAGGAACCGGCAGATCCCGCTGCGCCGGAGGGCGCCCATCCCGACCCTAGCTGCCGCTTTGGCGTAGCTGCGATGGGCAACGATCAAGTGCCTTTTGTAGATGTACTTGGCGCCGGGTGGCACTTGAACTTCGGCAGTAACTCGGCGTCCGCCTCAAATGGCGCGGAATTCGCTCACGTCATTTCGGTCAAGCAGGATAAAAATGGAGCGCAATATCTGCCGACGTATACTATTTCACCAGGGCTGACCGACGCGGGCCTGGGCGCCCAGATCGACAACAATCCGGGCGCGCTGTGGATCGTTGGCAACGAGGTGGATCGGGGGCCGAATCCGGGCCAGACGGAAAGCGTGCAGGGAGACACCCACCCTGACGTGTACGCCAGAGCGTATAATGAGGTCTATCACTTCATTAAGCAGCGCGACCCAAGCGCGCTGGTCGCTATCTCGGCCTTAGTGCAGGTAACACCGGGCCGTTTGCAGTATCTGGACATCGTGTACGAGAGCTACATCGACAATTTTGGCAGACCAATCCCTGTCGACGTGTGGAATATGCACCTATACATATTGCCAGAAGTAGAACCGGATGGGTCACCAAACGGTATTGCCAATGTGGCTTTGGGAACAGATCCGGCGCTGGGCATTTCCTCCAGTTACGATCCGGACGGTCCAGGCGGTCCGCTAGGTCTTAAGGATAGTTGTCCTTTCGACGACGTGTACTGTTTTGCGGAGCACGATAGTATGGACGTGTTTGAAGAACAGGTCGTCGCAATGCGCCAATGGATGCGCGATCATGGTTACCAGAACGATCCACTTCTGCTCTCGGAGTACTCTCTCCTGCTATCTTATGAGGATGACGGCGACACGTGTCACGTTCAGGATGAATTCGGAAATTGCTTCACGCCCCAGCGGGTGCAGAATTTTATGACCAACAGCTTTGACTATCTGACGACCGCAACCGATCCTAACCTCGGTATGCCCGACGACGGTCACCGGCTGGTACAGCAATGGCTTTGGTTCAGCGTCCAAAATTTTGGCGTCGGCCAGGTGAGCAACCTCGTTTCAGATTTGTCCACCGGCGCGTTGAGCAACCTGGGTGTGACGTTCAGAAATCGCGTCGCGTCCGAGCCTAACTACGTGAATCTATACCCTGCACAGGTAAACTCGCCATATGCGCACACGAACATCTCCGGCACGGCAAGCGTGACGCTTACGGCAAGAGTCGGCAACAACGGCTCCAGGACTGCCGGGCCCTTTGAGGTCACCTTCTATAGCAATAGCGGTCTCACAAACGCTATAGGCTCTGTGACAGTTCCGGCGCAAAGTAGCAACTTCCCAGGCATGACGGGTTGTGGCACGCGGAACGTTTCTGTGAGCGTACCATGGGAAGACCTGACCCCGGGCATGCGCCACTACTGGGTCAAGGTTGATAGCGGCAACGCTATTGGCGAGGGCGGACCCGACGCCGAAACGGACAACGTCATGCGAGGAACAGTGTTTATTGATCCTCACCAGCTCTTCTTGCCATCGGTCTCCAGACGGTAAGACGCGGGCATAACTGACGACTAGGGCAGCTCGGGTGTTATGCCTGAGCTGCCTTTTTTGATTTAGATGTGTTGACGCCAGCGAGAGAGGTCCGGCGGCGCAAGGCGCCGAACAGCGAAAGACAGGCAACCAGAAAGGCGCCGGCAGCCAGAAGGGAGAGAACATGCAGGCGAGGGAAGCGTCCCAATTGCAGGACGTAATTCAACGGCGAGCCCGGCAGTACGAAGACGTCCAGCGGGTGGCGAAAGAGGTCGGGAATATGCGCGGCAAGCTGCCCAATAAATGCCACCAACCCTGTTTCGGCCCACTCGAAGTCTGGAGCCATACTTAGAACCCGTCCGCCAATACGTTCTACCAGCCCGAATCTGAGTAGGAGCCACTGGTGCAGGGCAAGCCCTACGCCGGCCAGGAGGCCAAACGGTAGACGCAGGCGCTTTGGCAACCACTGAAGCAACCAGGCATAGCCCAGAACGAGAATCGCTACCTCACCCGTCGAGCGGCGAGGTCCAAAAGCGCCACCCGCAAACCAATCACGTGAACTAGCGTTGACATAGGTGCTAACCAACAGCAAGAGAAGTAAGGGCAATACAAAGCGGGAACGGCGACGCACTTGCAAAAGCAGTCCGATTAAGGCCAGGCCAAAGACGGGCATCCAGGGCAAAAGACCGCGAAATGAGGAAAATAGGGTTTCGCGCAGGAACGGCGCCTGCCAAGTCATGAAGGCGCTTCCCTGGGGAATAGTCAACCAGGAACCATAGTGAATTCGCCAGACCGCCAGCTGCAGCGAAAAGACGGCGATGAAAGTGGCGGCGGAAGCGGCGAAGAATGCGAGAAGCGCCGCGACGCGCTGCCACCGTCGTTCAGGCGCCAATCTTAGCCAGGCCCAGCCGGCCGATATCACCGGTAGAAAAACGTGGATGGCATTTTGCCAGCGCATTAGAGTCGCCAAACCCAAGAGAATTCCGATAACGAGCCCCTGCTTGAACGTTGGAATCCTGTCGTACGAGCGCCACCAAACATACAGAAAGAACGTGTTAAACAGGGCGGAGGGGACGTGAGCGTAGAGTGGTTCACGAAACTGATAGTAAATCAGCGGCGTGCTGAAGGTCAGAGTAAGTGTGGCCACGAGTGCGCTGGTTTTACCCGCTTCGCGCGAGGCTATCCGGTAGCAGAGATAGAAGAGCAGGAAGCCTGTGAGCGCGCTAAACGTCGCAACCGGGGCCACCAGAAATGGTTCAAAGCCACTTGTAACAGAAAATCCGGTACCGTGGGCCGCGAGGCGCAGGACCGCCAGGAAGGGGAGCCACAAGAGCCCGCTACCAATGGCGAAAGGTGCGTATACATGGTCTGTCTCCGTCTGTTTCGTGTGAGGCTCGTTAGAAACAAAGTCATCCGAGGCGGTGGGATAGGAAAGGATCAAGTCGTTTTCCAACGCAACATCTTGATCAAAGACGAGTGAACGGGCGTAGGAATAATAGAAAGCCGCATCCCACGTGGGCGCCAGGATGTTCATTAACAGTAGCCACTGTAGCAAAAAGCTCGACAAAAGGGCCAGGAGTGGCAGCCGGCGACGCAGCAGGGTCCTCAGGCCCCACTCTCTTACTTCCCAGTGTGCCGGCGACTTTGATTCACGCGTTGCCTTGTTGTTACCGTCCAAGCATCACCCAGTTCAGTGTTTCCTCTTTGGTCGGGCGCGTATTATAGCAAGGGCAAGCGACACACTGCCATCTTGGCCGCACAAAAGGCAACGCGTGTCTTGTGTCTATCAGGGCACGAGCCTATAATGCAGAGAACATGTTGCGGAAGAGTCTGTCGGGGATGCGACGCATTCTGTGGCCCTTGCTTCTTGCACTGGCCGCGCTCCTTTTTTACGTACTCACTCTGGCGCCCACGGTGCTGTGGGGCGATGACGCCTACTTTCAGCGCACGGCGTTTACGGGAGAGTTACGCCCTGACGGCGGTGGGCACTGGTTGTGGTTACAGATCGCCCAACTCTTCGTTCAGCTACCGTTTGGAGATGTAGCCTACCGGATCAATCTGCTCTCTGCTGTCGCCGCCGCGTGCACTATTTTTGTGCTCTACGCAGCGGCGAGAGAGGCCGGGCTGCGCCGAGACGGCGCAACGGTCGCCGTCATTTCGCTGGCTGTGGGTCACACGTTCTGGATGCACGCAGTCAGGGCCGAAGTTTATACGCTTTTCACGCTTTTTGTTGCTCTGCATCTATGGTTGTGGGCGCGCTGGCGCCCAGGTCGGGCGAGCGCGCGTAATGGTCTCCTGCAGGGATCAAGACCGCTATATGTAGGCGCCGGGCTTTTCGGGATCACTTTGCTCGCACATCAGATGGCGCTCTTTCTGGCGCTGGGGTGGGGGCTCCTGGTCCTGGCACATAGCGCAACCCTTCATCGGACATACCTGACTAAAGCGACAACCCTTTTCACCCTGGGAATGGCACCCTTCTTCGCCGTAATCTATGGTCAGATTATTGCCGTAGAGCACGTCTCCTGGTTACGGGCCATACAACTGTACTTCACTCATGCCGGCTCTGACTTCGGTCCCTCATTCCTAAACTTCACTCTGGCCAGTCTTCCGGGTGATGTAGGCAAATGGCTGGCCTTCACGATTCTGCAATTTGGCGGTCCGGCAATTCTCCTGCTTGCCTGGGGCATGACCGATCGATTGCGCGGCCGTCTTTCGCCATTCTGGCTAGCGCTGTTCGCGTTCTATGGCAGCGATGCCCTGTTTAGTATGAGCTACGGTGTAAACGACCGTTACGTGTTCCTGCTTCCGGGGTATGTGGCACTGGCGCTGTTTTGCGGCGTAGGTTGGCAATCGGCGCGGAAGGAAATGTCATCGCGCTGGGCGTGGATGGCAAGAAAGAGAGCCGAGCGGCTGGCCATGGCAGTCTGCATTCTCATTCTTGCCGCGACGCCGGTTGCGGCCTACTATCTGGCGCCGCGCGTGATGGTGGCGCTTGATTCCAATCCCATGGAAATACGCCGGTTACCAGGGCGTGATCCAAACCACTTCTTCTTGTGGCCGGGCAAGGGGAACTACGTGGGAGCCCGTCAGTACGGGGAACAAACGTTGGCGGCGCTTCCGCGCGGCGCGACGCTCATCGCAGACCACACACCGTTTGAGACCCTACGCTACTTGCAGGAAGTGGAAGACATGCGCCAAGATGTAGTGCTGATCGACATCGAACCAGAGGATGACTTAGGCGAGTTACTTGAGTCGTTGCCCGACGACGCGACGATCTTTCTGGCGGATAGTAACCCGGCATATTACAACTTGCGCAGCATTCCCGAGGTCACCCTTGCCGCCCGCGGTCCACTCTACCGGCTAGACTTACCTGCGCAGTAACCTTTGCCCGGGCGCGAGCTACTGCTACTCAAATTTCTTTTCGCCGGCACGGATCGGTATTCGTAACCAGTTTTCGGAAGGCGGAAGCGGGCAACTATAGCGCTCGTTATAGGCACAATAGGGATTATAAGCGTAGTTAAAGTCAATCTCCAGGCGATCGTCGCTCAATCGACGTATGCCCGGTCGATGACTGTCTAAATAGCGACCGGCGCCGTAAGTCTCGCGACCGTTGGTGGCATCCTTGAACGGAAGGAAGAAATCACCAGCCCGAGGATCGCTGTAGATGACCAACGAGGACTCTTCGTCTTCTACTGTGAAGTGAAAGCGCCCCCAACGCCGGTACATTTGCGTATCGCCGGTACTTGTCTGCATTTCAATCAACGGCTCGTCGTCGGAAAAATGTTCGACGTTTCCTTCTACAACGTAGGCCGCATCTTCGTCATAGTAGTTCAGCCCACTAAACGTGTCTTGCTGTTCATCGGTGAGCGGCGAGTGCGGATCATATTCCATCATGTCATCCACTTCAGCACGAAATCGGGAAAGTGCGCTCATAGATAATCTCCTGGATCAAGCTAATGACGGCGTGCGCCACCTAATTAATAAGGAAAAGGACACCCTTGCAGGTGTCCCTATCAGCGGAGAGGGTGGGATTCGAACCCACGGTGACCGCGAGGCCACAACGCTTTTCGAGAGCGCCCCAATAAACCACTCTGGCACCTCTCCAATCTAGCAAATGAGTGAACGGCCGTACCCGAGAGTTAATCGTCAGCTTCGGCGCCGTTGCGCAACCGGCGAAAGAATCTTTGCAACAGGTGGGCCGCTTCATCGGCCATTATCCCGGCTTCTACGACAACGCGATGATTAAAGCGGGTTTTGCCCAGGACGTCGACGATGGTGCCGGCGGCGCCAAAGCGAACATCCGGCGCACCATAGACGAGCCGGTGTAATCTGGCCTGAATCATGGCGCCCGCACACATTGGACAAGGCTCCACCGTACAATACAGCGTCACCTCGACAAGCCGCCAGTTGTGCAACGCCTGGGCCGCCTGACGCAGCGCAATCATCTCTGCGTGCGCCGTTGGATCCTGGTCACTTTCTTTGCGATTGTGACCGGCGCCGATAATCTCGCCGTCGTGGACGGCAACGGCGCCTATAGGCACCTCACCTAGCTCAGCCGCCTTCTCGGCTTGCGCCAATGCCAGACGCATCCAGCGCGCGTCATTTTCATTGCTAAGGTGCACGTCACTCACCCCCTTATTATAACAATGCGCCTCCAGCACTGCCAGCATCGATTACTCGTTTCATACGATGATCTGAGCGCAGTCATACGAGCAGGGCACGATTCATCTTCTACTCATATACGATACCTTTCGCCGCCTCCCTCTATTTGCTATAGTAGCGACAACGTTGGCGTGCCATCTCGACGTGCCAAAGTCTCTGCATGAGAGACGACAACCAATGTAACCGAGCACTTTCCAACAGACGTGGAGATTAAAGAAGATGCGTAAAAAAGCTCTTTATAAAGCAATTGCTTTAACAATCGTGCTACTCGTTGCCCTCGCGGCCTGTCGCCGCGATGAGCAAGAGGCGACCCCGACCGTGGCCCCTACGGCGGCCGAACCCGCAAACACACCCACGCGCGCGGCTCAAGCGACATCGACGACCATCGCCAGCGCGCCGCCGGAGGCGACGGCGGAACCAGAGATCGAACCCATTCGTATGGACCATGCGGACATCGATTGGGCGCCACAGGTTGTGGACGTTAACCCGGAGGCGGGCGAAGAGTCTCTCCTGAGCGGGGCCATCACGATTCGCTTTGATCAGGCCATGGATGCCGACAGCGTTGAGTCGGCGTTTGCCGTCGAGGACGCGGAAAACGAACAGGCAGTTGCCGGCGCGTTCGAATGGCCAAGAGCAGATACGCTGATCTACACACCGCAGTCACGCCTGCAGCGCAGCCAGCGTTATGAGGTGCGGATCGGCGAGACGGCGCGCAGCCAGAACGGAGAGGCGGTGGAAAACGCATTCAGTTACACGTTCCAGACAGTTGGATTCCTGGAAGTCGCGCAGGTCATTCCTGGAGAAGGCGTGGACGGCGTCGATCCGGAGACCGGTATCACCGTGCTTTTCAACCGGCCGGTCGTTCCATTGGTGGGCACGGCACAGCAGGCCGATTTACCACAGCCGCTAGAGATAGATCCACCGGTGGAAGGCAGTGGTCAATGGGTATCGACCAGCATCTACCGCTTCACGCCGGAGGATGGGTTTGCCGGCGCAACTGAGTACGAGGTGACTGTTCCGGCAGGGCTGGAAGATGTAACCGGCGGCTTGTTGGAAGACAGCTACACATGGGAGTTCAGCACGGCGCAGCCCGGCGTTGCAGCCATCGAACCCTCAAACGGCGCCACGCGCGTGGCGCCAAACGAGCCCATCACGGTTACGTTCAACATGCGGATGGACCAGGCCAGTGTTGAAGATGCCATCTCGCTCGAGCCCAGCCATGCAGTTGAATTCCAGTGGCTTGAGGACGGTCGAGTCCTTTCGCTGCGGCCTGACGGCAACTTCCAGATGGAGATGGACTATACACTAACGGTTGGCGATTCGGCCGCAGCCGCCAGTGGTCAAGCGACGCTGGCACGCGAAACGAGCAGCACCTTCACGACAATGCCGTTACCGACTGTAGCTAACACCAACCCATTGCCGGGTGAGGAAGCGCCGCCGTTCCAGTTTGGCGTTAACATCGAATTCGCTTCGCCAATGGATCGGGACACCATTGAAGGGCGCATTGAAATCGATCCCGCGCCGGAACGCGAAGTAGATACCTTTATAAGCTCGGACGGACAATTCGTGAACCTGAACTTCAGGTTGGAGCAAAATACCGAGTATACGATAACCGTTCCCGGCGACGTTGCCGATCCGTACGGCAATACGCTGGGCGAAGCTTATAGCTGGTCATTTACCACGTCGCCGCTGGCATCTCTGGCTTCTCTAAATTTACCACGCAACATCAGCCAGCTGAGTGATGATTCTCCCTCTGACATAACACTCATCCAGCGCAACGTGTCCAGCGTTGACGTTGCCCTCTACGAGCTCGGATTACCCACCGAGTTGTTGCTGGAGCCAGGTCGCGTTAGCGAATTCACGCCGTTCGACGATGCAATTCGCACGTGGAACTTCGCGCCGGATGCACCGCAAGATACGGTGGAGGAAAACACGATTAATCTGAGCGGCGGCGATGGCGCGCTTGCCACGGGCGTTTACTATCTGGCGGTGAATTCGGCCGACGTCAGCGAAGACACACGGTGGTGGCAAAATCAGCGCGTGATTATCGTGGTTGGCGGCGCCAACATTGTGGTCAAGCAGACGTTCGACGGCGTCCATGTGTGGGCGACGGATCTCAACAGCGGCGAACCTTTGGCTAACCAGCCACTGACACTTTATGACGCGACAGGTCTGGAGGCAGCAACGGCGACCACCGACGCCGATGGGCTGGCAACGTTTGACTACGAGCCGGCGGGGGAATTCCTGGAAGGTGTGGTCGTGGTTAGCGGCGCGCCGGGCGATGCAACGTTTGGCGTAGGCAGCAGCAATTGGGAGGAGGGCGCCGCACCC
>CAYSMQ010000091.1:0-13781 GCA_964432035.1 uncultured Ardenticatenaceae bacterium | reverse complement strand
CCGACGATACCGCCGGATTAGCCAAAACCCAGGCGATGGCCATCTGGGCCACCGTCGCCTCCCGCTCGGCGCCCATCTCTTCCAGCTTCTCCACCGCGCTAAAACCGCGGTCGTTCATATACCGTTTCTTAACCCCTTCGGCGCGATCCGAATCGGGCAAAGGCTCTCCCCGCCGGTACTTTCCCGTCAGGAAGCCACCGGCTAGCGGACTGTAGGGAATGACGCCCAGACTCTCGCTTTCGCAAACGTGTTGCAGCTCTCTCTCAAACTCGGCGCGGTGCACGTAGTTATAGTGCGGCTGCAGGCTATCATAGCGCGCCAGGCCAAGCACGTCGCTCGTCCACAACGCCTTCATCAAACGCCAGGCGGGATAGTTAGAGCAGCCCACGTAGCGTACTTTGCCGGCGCGCACCAGGTCGTCGAAAGCGCGCATCGTCTCCTCAATGGGCGTATGCGCCTCGTAGGCGTGCGCCTGGTAAAGGTCGATGTAGTCTGTCTTGAGACGTCGCAGACTACCCTCCACGGCGTTCATGATGTGATGCCGGGATAGTCCACGGTCGTTTGGATCCTCGCTGAGCGTGCCGCGCACCTTGGTGGCGATAATGATGTCCTCCCGCCGCACATGGCCCTTCTGCAACCAGTTGCCAATGATTTCCTCGCTGACGCCGCCGGGATTTCCTTCCACCCAGCGCGAGTAGACGTCGGCAGTGTCGATAAAGTTGCAGCCTAGATCCACGGCGCGCGACATCACGCGGTGCGCCGTGGCCTCGTCGCTGCTCCACCCAAACTGCATCGTTCCCAGGCAAATCGTCGAGACCTTCAGGCCTGTGCGCCCCAGGTAACGGTATTCCATTGTGAACTCCTTTATTATTGCTGTGTGCTTGTAACTATTGGTTAGAGGTTGCCGGTGGCGGCGTCTCCGTCGGTTCTGGCGGCGCATCCGGCGTTGCGCTCTCCGATCCGTCCGCGGCGTCCGTTTCGCTCGGGCCGCCTTCCGGTGGCACGTCCCCTTCCTCCTCCTGAAAACGCTCCTCTTCGGCCAGCGCGTCGCCGAGATAGGGGTCTTCGAAGTTGAAGTAGTTATAGACCGCCCGCGAAATCTCGCGCAGAATGGGGAAGCTCACGTCTGACTGCAACCACTCGCCGTTCAGATGCAAATATTCCACCAACACGTAATCCCCGCCGGGCGACAGAACGATACCGGCATCGGCATGTGTGCCTTGAACCCAGCCGTGTTTATGCGAGACCGGAACACCCTCGGGTACGCCAAAACGAATCAGATTCCCTTCCTCGTTGCGCACCATCAGGTCAATGATCGCCTGGCACTCCTCGGCGGTAAGCTCGTCGGGATACAATGCCAGCAGTGTACCCCCACCCTTCGAGCAGTGGTAGAGCATGGCCAACAACGAGCCGATATCCTCTGCCGTGGACTGTCGCGACGGATCGGGGAAGGTCGTAACATCCGTGCGCGAATTGGCGGGCGTATTGTAGGTCGTGTGCCGCTGCGGCGGCGGCGAGGCGTCGTAGGGAACCGCCATAAATGTGTTCTCCAACCCCAGATCCCACATCGTCTCTGTGAGTATATCGGCGCCCTTATATGTATTGTCCTCGCCCGCCACGACGTGCAAGAGCAAGTTCGCCGCATAGTTGCTGGAACGGATCGCCGTATCCTCAAAAAGCTGCTGCTCGTAATCGGTGAGCGGCAAGTCAACGTAGCGATACGCGGTGATAAAAATCCCGATCTTCAGAATGCTCAGGCCGGACATGGCGACATCCGAATTGATGCGGATCTCCTCGCCGGTCTGTAGATCCATGACAAAGATGCTACCCATCCCGTCAAAAGTCGCCAGCTTGCTGCGGATGACGGCTTCTAACAGCTCGAAATCCAGTTCCGGTGCATCTTCCTCGACAATGACCAGTTCTGCCGTGCGCTCCTCGGCCCCGTATAGCGCGCGCTCCACAAGCGGGAAACTGGCGTCCACGTCTGTCACAAAGCCCGACTTGCCCGGCTCAAAAACGGCAGTCTCTGATAGAATTTGCGGGTTCTGGCCCGGCTGATCGAGTAGATCGGCCACCGTCTCCAGCATCACCCTCAGCTCTTCGGGATCATAGCCTGCCTGCAGCGGAATCTTGATAGGCTCCCACGTCCACTTCAGCATGTGGTTTAGGAAACCCATCCAGAAATTCTGCTCGGCCTGCGCCTGTTCGGCGTTGGCAATCATCGTGTCCACTTCGAGATTAAAGCCGACTTCCACCGGATCGAGTTCAATGCGTTCTGAGCGATGGTAAATGACCACAGGTGACAGATACGTCTCCTGCAATAGCTCGCGCGCCTCCTCGCTGGTCAACCCCTCTACGGGCAAACCGGCGATGGTCATGCCCTCCGCAAACGTTGCCCTGGCGCGCTGATAGAGCAGGAACTGGTAAGCCAGAAAGGCCACCGCTCCTGTCAGCAAAACGAAAAGCAGAAAGCGCTTTACCTTTGCGCCAAACGATGAACGATTACGTCTCAATTGGCCCTCGACGTGTCTAGGTAGGGATTGTCGAAATTAAAATAGTTATAAGTCGCCAGCGAAATGTCGGCCATGAGGGGCGAGCTGCGTTCCCAGGGAAGCCAGTCGTGCTGGAAGAAGATCATGGAAATAACGTAATTGCCGCCCGGCGAAAAGACAATGCCGGCGTCTCCGTGCGTGTCGCCGATCCAGGAGTGCCGGTGGGCGATTGGCGTACCGGGTGGAACGCCCTCTTCGATGAGGCTACCAATGCGGTTCTGCAACATAACGTCGATGATCTGCTGGCACTCCTCGGCCGTGATGCTATCTCCATAGGCCGCCATCAATGCGCCGCCGTTGCCCTGAGCACAGTAGTAAAGCATGGCCAACAACGTACCCATATCTTCAGCGGTCGTTTGCATTGTCGTCGTCGGCTGCGTCAGCTGCCCTGGCGCCGTGTTTGCCGGCGTTTCGTAGCTGGTGCGCCCACCTGGCACAGTTCCTTCTCCATAAGGAATGGCGATGAACGTGTTCTTAAGGCCCAGATGCCACATGGATTCGGTCATGAGCTGCGCGCCGAGAAATGGATTGTCCTGTCCGGCAATGACGTTCAGCAGGGCTCGCGGCGCTTCCGTGTCATCGGTGAGCAGCGTCCGCGTAATATTCGACATGTGGGTCGCCGAGGGAACTGTATCGATCATGCGGAAAGTGTCCAGCACGATGGGCACCTTTACCAGTTCCATGCCCGACATGGCGATGCCCGCGTCAATGAAAACCTCCTGCCCACTCTCCAGGTCCAGAATGAAGACGCTGGCAACACCCCCAAAAGCGCGCTCCTGCAGATGGTTGAGAATCAGCCGGCCCAGGAGCGACATATCAGGACGCGCCGGTGTCAGGGGCTCCAGACTCAGGTGTGCTTCGCGCGCCGACGGCCGGTAAAAGGCCGCAGTGACGTCGGCAATGCTGGCATCTACGTTCGTTTGCACCCCAGACTCCCCATACTGAAACGTAAGCGTCGTGGGTACCGGCTGTGGCGGCTGGGACGGTGTATCAAAGCCGCCGGCTATCGTCTGCAGCACGCGCCGCAACTCATCTTCGTCGTGACGCGCCCGCAACTCTACCATTTCCACTTCGATGGGCCTGTTCCACAAAAAGCCCCAGAACCCGGCCCAAAAATCTTGCTGCGAGCGCTGATAATCAGCCTCAGTCATCATCGCTTCCATATCCAGCTCGAACTCAACATCGCCAGGGCTGACCGATATCGACTCTTCTCCATGGTAAATGACCACGTCGGTCTCTTCATAGCGGCTACTAATTAAGGAGCGAGCCTCATCCTCACTTAGCCCGCCGACCTCGACGCCGGCAACCGTCAGGCCCGCCGGCAGAAACTGCCGGACCGTGCCATACTGGTAGATCTTGTAAAGGATGAATACGGCAAAGGCAACAATCAGGGTCATGAATAACCATTGTCGCAAGCCGGGAGCAGAACGACTGTTCATTCTATCTTCGTGTTGTAAGGCTCAATGTGCGCCGTTGCTTGTGATGCCACCGCAGCTTCGATGGCATCGCGTGTAAATACAAATAGCGGCTCGGGTAGTGCATCCGGTGCAAACCACCTCGCGTCTATAATTTCTGAACTGAGCTGTACGTTGCCCTCAAGATCACAGGCCAGGAAGGCAATGTTTATCGCGTCCGGATCAGGCTGTCTGGTAACGTGTAATACCCGCCCCAAACGCGCCGAAAGACCGGTCTCCTCTTGCAACTCGCGGAGAGCGCCCCGCCGCGGCGATTCGCCACTGTCCAGCCAACCGCCGGGTAACCCCCAGGGCGTGTGCGGATGGAAAACGTGTTTAAGCATCAATACTCGACCCTCGTCGTTGAGAGCAACGACGGCGATTCCTACACGGTGGCGTGGCACAACCGTACGAATCCCCAAGAGCATTAAGCGCTGCATAAGGGGCCACCGCACGACACGCGATACACGGTTCTTCCATTTTGTCGGAATATCCAAATCTGATTCCGCTTCTGTTCAAATGTCCGGTTTCTAAGCTCATCATTTTAACACAACAATAACGACCATTCGAATCAGCGCACAAGCGCTTTCCTTTCGCGTTCAGTTCGTTCTCATATACGCTGAAACGCGCAACCTTTAATGGGTGCTTCGCGTATAGCACAACAGAACCAAGTACAAAGGAGTTGACTGCAATGAATCCACGCTTGATGCGCAGTGACGATGAAAAAATGATTGCGGGCGTTTGTGGCGGACTGGGACAGTACCTGGGCGTCGATCCCGTGTTTGTCCGCCTCGCCTTCCTCTTACTCATTCCCGCGGGAGGCGTCGGCCTTCCTCTCTACTTTATACTCATGATCATCATGCCCAGCGAGTCCGACGTCGATCTGACCCAGTCAGAAATCGTCGAAAAGAACCTGGAAGGCCTGGGCGACACAATCTCGACCAGTGTCGAACGAAGCCGCCAACACCCTAACGGCCCCGCTATCGCTGCCGCCCTTCTAATCATAATGGGCTTCTACTTCCTGTTCGAGAACTTCGGCTGGATCAACGGCGGCATTTTCTGGCCCTTAGCCCTCATTCTACTTGGCGTCTTCTTATTGCTACGTAGGGGGCAGTAGAGCAACCTCACCGGAGCCTCCGCAGGTCAACGCGCCCTGTTGACCTATGTCCGTTCTTTTGCAAATGGAAGGCGCGAGCGCGCCCCTGAATCGCGACCGTTTCCGCCAGACGCCTGCTGACCACCCATCCACAACGGCAGCGTCACATGGAAAGTGGTTCCTTTGCCTACCTCGCTCTCCACGTCAACGTTCCCGCCGTGGACGTCCACAATCCACTTGACGATGGAGAGGCCGAGCCCCGACCCACCGTGAGCCCGCGTGCGCGCCTTATCCACACGGTAAAATCGGTCAAAAATATAGGGCAAGTCCTCTTCAGGAATACCAATACCCGTGTCTGAGATGGCGATGTGCGCCTCTGTATTGGACTTCGATAGCCCCAGGCGCACAGCGCCTCCGTCCACCGTATACTTCACCGCATTGTCCGCCAGGTTCAAGAGAAGCTGTTTAAGACGGTCGGCGTCCCCCAGAACCGAGACCTGATCCACTTCCTCCAGGATGATGTCTACGGGACGATCCAGCATAGAGAGCTGGCGAAACACATCCAATAACAGTGTATCTAGCGCCACAGGCTTTCGCTCAATCGGCAGACCGCCAACGTCGGCGCGCGCCAGCAGCAGCAAATCGTTCACCAGGCGCGTCATGCGCTCCAGCTCGGCCTGGATGTCGTCGAGAAAAGACTCGTCGGCAACGTCCATGCGCCGCATCAGGTCCACGTTGCCGCGAATCGTCGTCAACGGCGTGCGCAACTCGTGCGAGACGTCCGCCAGGAAACGCTGCTGGGTGCGAAAGAGTGTCTCCAGACGTTCTAGCGTCTGGTTCAGGGCCATGGTCAAATCGCCAATCTCATCCTTGCGTCCCGTATCGGGAAGGCGGCGACTAAGGTCGTCCGCACGACTGATCTGCCGCGCGTGCGCCGCGATGTTCTCCAACGGACGGAACAGCTTTGGCGCCATCCAGGTCACGGTAAACGTCGACGCCGTCAGCGCCGCCAGACCGATGAACACGGCAATGATCAATAGCCTGTTGAACGTATCGTAATCCTCAATGACGCGCCCCACCTGCAGATGGCCCACCAGCACCTGTTCCCCACCGCGATCCACGCGCAAAGGAACCGTCAGCACGCGCACGGGCTGTCCATCGTGGCTTAAGGTGCGGAACCCTTCCTCACTCTCCTGAATGCCCTGAGCATCGAGGATGCCCGTGAAACCCTGCAAATTATCTGACCGCCGCAGAATATTGCCTTCATCGTCGACGACCATGATGAAGATATTTGCACCGCGAAACGGGGAATCGTCCTGCGCCGGTAAAAAGAGGGAGAGCACATCCTGCTGGCTGAACACCTGCGTCTCTTCCAGCATCTGCGCCGCCGTTTCCTCCAGCGTCTGGTCGATCTCCCCCAACAAGGTGACGCGCGGCAAGAGGTATACGACAAAGGTAAAGAGCAGGAATGCTCCCAGAAAGATTGCCGTATAGATGATTGTCAGACGGTCCCTAATTGACATATAGCCGTCCGTCCTGGGGAGTGCGACGGCGCCGAGCTGCCAAGCCCAGGGTCCTATTCTTCGCGCAAGACGTAACCCACACCTCTTACCGTGTGGATGAGGCGCGCCTTGTCGTCAACTTCGGTCTTCTGCCTTAAGTAACGCACGTAAACTTCGATAATGTTACTTTCACCGCCGAAGTCATAGTTCCAGACGCGATCGAAGATTACGTCGCGCGTCAAAACCTGCCGCGGATGTCGCATGAAAAGTTCAAGCAACTCATACTCTTTCGCCGTCAGGTCAAACACCTCGTCTCCCCGTTTGCCGCGTCGCGTGCCTGTATCCAATTCTAAATCGGCAAAACGATACACCTGTGGCTGTGTGGGTTGTGCACGGCGCAATAGCGCCCGCACCCGCGCCAACAGCTCGTCAAACGCAAATGGCTTAACCAGATAGTCGTCGGCGCCGGCATCCAGACCCGCTACGCGGTCTTCAATGGCCTCCTTCGCGGTGAGCATCAAGATGGGCACTTCGCTCGCCGAGCGTAAACGGCGGCATACCTCTACCCCGTCCAGACCGGGAAGCATAATATCTAATAACACAAGGTCCGGCGGATCCTCACGCGCCAGATCCAGGGCCTCTTGTCCGTCCCCCGCCGCTTCTACGCGGTATCCTTCAAACGTTAATCCTCGCTGCAAAAATTGTCGGATTCGATCTTCGTCTTCGACGACGAGTATTTTAGCTGACATTCGTTTTCTCCAATTCCGTGTCGCGCTTCGCTCAAACGCCCTTCTCCCGGGACGTTACTGTTCAAATACTGATTATCAATAGAGAATTGCTATCTAAGGAATTATAGCCACTCGAGATATAGATTGTATTAATATAGCGAAACCTCTGGCTCAAACGGATCCTATCACCAACTCGAACCGTAAAATCCGATTATAGTTTTACTGGACTTGAGCGCAAACTAGCCCGGTGTCTCGAGGTCAGGCATACGAACGACCAGACAAGAAAAGGAGCACTGCTGGCACACCGAATGCGCCGGCGCTACAATGGCGTGGGGAGTGACGCGCGCGAATCGCGTGCCTAATCCAATATCACGACGTGCTAGGAGAGGAAGGGGTCTTGGATTCACTATACGAATTGGGCCTGGAAATGACCCGCTGGTTACAGGTGCAGTATCCGCAGCTTGCGCCGGCGATGCGCGTCATGTCTATACTGGGCAACTTTGAGTTCTATCTGGCCCTGCTTCCACTGATCTATTGGTGTATCGACAAACGTTTTGGCAAAGAGATTGCCTACGTGTTGGCAATCGCCAATATTCTCAACGTCGCCGCCAAACACCTCTTGCGACAACCGCGCCCCTACTGGCTGGATGCCACGTTAGGATTAAGTGACGATCCACGATACGGAGCGCCAAGCGGTCACGTCCAATCGGCAACAGTCGCCTATATACTCGTTGCCATTAAGGCACGGCGCCGGCTGATCTGGATTCTCGCCGGCCTGGGCATCTTCCTTATGGCCCTCAGCCGTATCTATCTTGGCGTTCATTTTTGGCAAGATGTGCTCCTCGGATTTCTAGTCGGCGTTCTGATCTTGTTTGGTTACTACATCTGGCGCACCACGTTTCAGGCTTCGTTCCGCAACCGGCTCCTGGGTCAGAGGCTTCTGCTGGCAGTTGCCCTGCCCCTGGCCATCGCCCTGATCTACGCTTCTGGCCTTGCGCTTATCGGCGACCTATCAGAGGTGGAATGGCTCGACGATGCCCAGATCGCCGAACGCGTGAGTCTAGAGGAAGTGTTTACGGCAAGTGGTATCCTCCTGGGACTGGGAATCGGTTTCATCCTTGAGGCCACGCGCGTTCATTTTATCGTCGACGGCAGCCTGGCACGGCGAGCGCTACGCTATTTCGTGGGCATTGCCGTAACCGTTCTTATCTGGCGTGGCCTGGCTATTATCTTTCCCGAAGATCCGCTATGGTTGGCGCTGCCCCTGCGTCTGTTCCGCTACTGGCTGGCAGGAATGTGGGTGGCCTACTATGCGCCCCTTATCTTTCTGCGCACGGGCCTGGCTCAGGCGTCTCCGGAGCCAGACGTCAGTCTCTCTATCTCCAGAGGTGGTATCCTAAGCGAATAGGCTTCTCGCCGCCTGGGCGCACTGGCCCTCAGATGCGGCGACGGGCCAGGACGAGCAAACGCTCTGCGTCTTCGCTGTACGGCTCCTTCCGGTAATTGCCGTACATATCAACCACCTCTAAGCCTGCCTCGTCTAACATTAACTCCAACTGGTGCGGGAAGTAGTAGTGATAAGTGACGCTGGCGACCTGACGCTGTACAGCGCCGCCGTTCAGCGGCGACGAATCGAAAATCCAGGTAATGTGAAGCGCCTGACGACCCTCGTCCAGCCGGTTGGCGGCGAACACGAGCACCATTTTGTCCGCGTCTTCGTCTCTGAGTACGCGCTCATGCGTCAGGAAATTGTCGTTAGGCGTTTGCTCCACCGCCAGTGGGTTCACTACGTCGATAAACAGGTGACCATCCGGCGCCAGATGCCTGGCAACATTGCGACAGGCCGCCATGGCCCGTGTTGCATCAAGGTGTAAGAAGGTGTTATATGAGAGCAACGCCAGCCTAAAGCGCGTCTCCGCTATCGCGAATTCCGCTATATCCGCGCACAATAAATCTACGCGCCGCCGCACGGCGTCCGGTTCCTCCCGCAGTCGCTCCCGCGCCAGCTGCAGCATGGCAGGCGAGCGGTCAATGCCCGTCACTCGCCGCTGCGCCCGCGCCAGCGGAACCATCAAACGCCCCGTGCCGCAGCCCAGCTCCAAAATCGGACCGCCCCGCGCTGCCAGAGAAAGCACCAGCCCCACGTCCTCCCTAAGCGACGCGTGCATGGCATCATAATAACGAGCAATGGCACCGTACAAGTCGTTTCGTCCAGTCATGGGCCCCAGTATAGCGGACTTCCGGGCGAGCGGTACAGCGCGCCGGCTGGACAAATAGGGAGGCCACAACTAGAATCGACGTGCGGGCAAAAGGACAGGTCAAAATGACAGAAAAAACAGAGCGAATTGTGATCACCGGCGGTAGCGGTCTCGTGGGCCGCGCGCTTACCAAGAGCCTTGCGGCAGACGGCTTTGATGTGGTCATCCTTAGCCGCTCGCCCCAGAAAGTCCAGAATCTGCCGCAGAATGCGCGAGCCATTGGCTGGGACACAGAAACGGCCGACGGTTGGCTCGACGAAGCCGACGGCGCAGCTGCCATTGTCAATCTAGCCGGTCCCAATCTTGCCGGTCAGGGCTTCTTTCCCCAACGCTGGACCGAGGAACGTAGGCACTATTTGCGCCAGAGCCGCATTGACGCCGGTAAAGCCGTCGTCGACGCTGTGGAACGCGCCGAAAACAAGCCCGGCGTCGTCATTCAAGCGTCAGCCATCGGCTATTATGGCGCCCGCGACGACGAAATTCTCGACGAAGATGCCGCACCCGGCGACGACTATTTGGCGCGCCTGTGTGTTGATTGGGAAAACAGCACGCGCCCGGTCGAAGCACATGGCGTGCGCCGCGCCGTTGTGCGTAGTGGGCTGGTGCTGAGCACAGAAGAGGGATCGCTTCCGCGCGTCATCCTGCCCTACAAGTTGTTCGTGGGCGGGCCCTTCGGTAGCGGCGACCAGTGGTGGTCATGGATTCATTTACATGACGAAGCGCGCGCCATTCGCTTTCTGCTCGAAAATGACGAGGCTCAGGGCGCGTATAACCTCACCAGCCCCAATCCCAAGACCAATGACGATTTCGGGCGGACGCTGGCGCGCGTCATGGGCCGCCCGCACCTCATTCCCGTGCCGGGATTCGCCATGCGCGCCGCCTTTGGCGAAGTTTCCATGGTCGTATTGGAAGGGCAACGGGTGCTACCGCGCCGTTTGCAGGAACTTGGCTTTACATTTGAGTATCCGCAGCTAGAAGCGGCCCTACGCCACCTGTTTCGGCAGGATATCTAGATGTTGCGCCACGCGTTATAGAAATCGGATGTCTCCTGTGTAGCGCTCTTGGCCCAAACCGGCGACGCAGACATCCGATTTCTTTACAAGACTCATGCTCTATTGGCTCCTGCAATCACAATCCGCACACCCCGACTTGCCTCTGGGCCAGGCGCCGGTGGGGCTCCTGACGCCACAAGAAAAAGGACAACTGGACCGGTTCAAATCGCAGCCGAGGCGGCGCGACTGGCTGCTGGGACGTTGGACGGCTAAGCAGCTCCTACAACAGGTCATAGAGCGCCGTTTTGGCGTGCAGGCGCCGCCGTGCGCCATCACCATCCACACGAGGCCCGGTGGCGCGCCGTTGCCGGAAATTCACTTACCGTTGGAGGGCCCGGGATTCAACCTCTCGCTCAGCCACAAGGAAGGATACGCGCTGTGCGCCGTCGTAGAAGGCCGACACACTCCGGTGGGCGCCGACCTGGAATGGATTGAACCCCGCGGCGAAACCTTCATATCTGACTTCTTTGGTAGTGCGGAGAAGGCGCTTCTCACGTCCCGCGCGCCGCGCCTCCGGGACATGCAGATCACGGCCCTGTGGAGCGCCAAAGAGGCTGCGCTTAAGGCCACGGGCCAGGCCCTTAGAATAGAACCGCGCGACGTTTCATGCCTCCTCGAACCGGTCGCCGCCGAACCTCAGAACTGGATTCCCTTTGAAATAGAGTGGAAACCGGAGCTGAGCGCAGAAGCGTCGATGCCCCAATTAACAGGCTGGTGGCAGGTGCTGGGTCGCTTTGTGCTGACGGTAGTCACCGCAGACGAAGGCTGCGTTGAGTTATAGGAGCTGGCGCACCTGTTCGACGTCAGCGTGGATCTGCCGCTTGAGCGCGTCCAGGCCGGAAAATTTCTGTTCGTCGCGAATGCGAGACGCGAACTCCACCTTTAGCTCCTGCCCATAAATGTCGCGATCAAAGTCCAGCAAGTGCGCTTCGACCACCAGCTTGGGATCGGAGACCGTGGGCCGCACCCCCACATTGATCGCCGCCGCAAACGGCTCCTGCTCCAGCCACGCGCGTCCCGCGTAGACACCGTATGCCGGTAGCAACTGCCGTTCCCACACTGCCAGATTCGCCGTGGGAAATCCAATCGTACGCCCACGCTGGTCCCCGCGAACAACCTCGCCGCCCACGGCAAAGCGCCGGTTCAGGCACCCGTTTACCGTCGCAATATCGCCATCGGACAAGGCGCGACGGATTCGACTACTGCTCACCGGCGCTCCTTCCCAGGAGACAAGGCTGCTAATCTCGTTTACGATGAAACCACGCTCCTCACCCAGCCGGCGCAAAAAGTCAGCATCCCCTTCGCGCTGGTAGCCGAGGCTAAAACTACCGCCCCAAAGCTGGCGCAAATCGAGCGTCCGGCACAGACTGTCCACAAAGTCCGCCGCCCGTGTCTTGCGCACCTTTTCGTCAAAAGGATGCACAATGACCAGCTCGATCCCCTGTGCTGCCAGCAGCCGCACGCGATGCTCTAGCGTGGTCAGGTAAATTCGCCCGGTGATATCCTGAATGACCTCAAGTGGATGTGGGAAAAAGGTGAGCACGGCCGAGCGTGCGCCTTCTCGTTGCGCTTTCGCGGCCATCGTCTGCAGCAAATCCTGGTGTCCCAGGTGCACTCCATCGAAGACGCCGATGGCCAGCATTGTGGGTTTGCGATCGGGTACTTGTGCAAGATTGTCGACGCGTTGGAAGTTCTGACTCATGAGGCTAGATTGTATCAGACAAAACGACTGCAGCGAACCTACGACGCGCCACCGGCGCCATCAGCATCATAAAAGATTTTCTGCGGCCTCCAGCGATCGCCCTCCCGCCTGGCAATACCCACGAAGCGGTGCTCATCATCGTAGACGCGCACCAGTTCTTCCTCTGGCCCATCTGCCTTTCTACCGATGCGCTGACCGTTGGCCAACCTGACGGCGTCGTCGCCGGGCACGTCTAATCGCGGCAAATGGATGACGGCGCTGTCCATTGCCTGCAGCTGTTCGGCGAGCAAGTCAGCGGTCAACGTCTGCAACGGCGCCGCCTCATTCAACTGGAAGAGACCAACTGCCGTGCGACGCAAACTGGCCAGATAGGCGCCGCTGTTCAACGCCTGTCCAAGATCATGCGCCAGCGAGCGAATGTACGTCCCACCCGAACACTTGATATGCAACGTGACATCCGGAGGCTCGTACGATAACATCTCCAACTCATAGATAGTCACGTCACGGGCCTCACGCTCCACGGCGACACCCTGGCGCGCGAGCTCGTACAGTGGCTTTCCCTCTCGTTTAAGCGCCGAATACATGGGCGGCACCTGTCGGATTTCGCCGCGGAAACGAGCAAGCGCCGCAAACAGATCCCATTCCGAAACATCCACCGGCCCACTGTCTACGATTTCACCCTCGCCATCATAAGTGCTACTCGTTTGTCCCAAACGCACCAGGGCCTGATACTCCTTGGGCTGGCCCAGAATGTACTCAAGCAAGCGCGTGGCGCGGCCGATTGCCAGAATCAGAAGACCGCTGGCAAGCGGATCCAACGTGCCCCCGTGCCCCACCTTTCGCGTATCTGCCAGGCGGCGCACGCGGCTCACAACATCATGAGAGGTCAAGCCCGGTGGCTTGTCAATGCAGAGAATTCCATTGCGATTCATATCAGGCTTTAGCGTAATGGGGGACAATTAGAAATACAAAATACAATAAGAGCACGCCCATAGATCTGCTTAGTGCGTGTTCTTCTGTAGCTCCCTCTGCCGCCGGATCGTGTCGCGGGCCATATTTACGACCAACGACTGCGCATCCGCCAACGACCCTTCCAGCGTGCAACCGGCAGCCAGTGGATGGCCGCCGCCACCCAGATTAAGCGCCAATTCCGCGACATTGAACGGTGGGCGACAACGGAAGCCCACAAAGACGCGATCCTCATCCTCCAATAGCACGGCGCTCATGGCAGCCTCGTCGACGTTCGCCAGCATATTAACGAGTCCGCCACTACTGCTGCCCATGTGACCAATGGCCTGCCGTTCTTTGTGCGTGATCGCCGTCCACAATAGTCCTTCCTCCTCCAACTTCACCTTGTCCAGACCACGCTGCCACAGATACATAATGCTCAACGGTTTGATCAGGAGCGCCCTCGCGGTGATATGGTTCAGATCGGCG
>CAYSMQ010000090.1:0-13798 GCA_964432035.1 uncultured Ardenticatenaceae bacterium | reverse complement strand
GGCTTCCGGAAAGGATGTTGCGCAGAAACTGGGCGTCGTCAATCTGCCTGGGGTGCGGGCGCACGGCGTGCACGCGCGCGTCGTAGGCGCGGTCTGTACCGTGTAACGCTTCCAGCGACAGACAGGCGGCGATATCCGCCGTCAGCACGAGGTTTATGGCGCGACGTACGAGGAGCGCGCCGTAGCCCACCATCAGCGTCGTGCCGTTGAGCAACGCCAGCCCCTCTTTGGCCTCCAGCGTCACCGCAGATAATCCGGCGGCGCGCAAGGCGTCGGCGCCGCGCAGGCATTCGCCCTCGTAATAGGCCTCGCCTTCCCCGATCAATACCAGAGCCAGGTGCGCCAATGGCGCCAGGTCGCCGCTCGCGCCCAACGACCCCTGCGCCGGAACGCGCGGTGTCACACCGCTGTTCAGCAACGCCAGTAACCCCTGAATAATCAGCGGTCGCACACCTGAAAAGCCCAAAGCCAGCGTGTTCGCGCGCACCAAGAGCATCGCGCGCACCACTTCTTGCGGCAGATCGGGACCAACGCCCACCGCGTGGCTCCTTAGCAGGTTCAGTTGCAGCTGGCGCGTCTGATCGAGCGAAATGATGCGATCTTTGAAATGCCCGAAGCCTGTCGTGATGCCGTAGGCCACGGCGCCTTCTTCCACGAGCTCTTCGACCGCCTTGCGCGAGCGCTCGATGCGCGGCAGCGTCGCGTCATCCAGACGTGCCGGGCGTCCGCGCGCCACGGTAACCACGTCATCCACTTTTAGGTTTTGTCCGTCGATGACCAGCGCCTCGTCCATCGTCACAATCGCTGCCCTCTCATTCTCATATATGCACGCTACGCATTATACGACCGCAGTTCTCCATTGCATACTACCTGATACCTTCTACAATGGGTGCGTCATGCCAAACACTGCCTGGAATTCACTAATCGGACACCGCTGGGCCGTCGATATACTTCGTGGGGCCATTGCCAACGACCGCGTCGGGCACGCTTATCTTTTTACCGGACCGGAGCATATTGGTAAAACCACGTTAGCGCGCCTATTTGCCCAGGCGCTCAACTGTCTAGAGGACGATCCCTGGCAACGAGCCTGTGGCCGGTGCCGTCCCTGTCGCCTGATCGCCGGCGACCGGCATCCTGACGTGCGGCTGGTGGAACCTGAAACGAGTGGTCGCGGTAAACGCACGCTCAAGATTGAATTCATTCGCGACCTTCACCGCGACCTGAGCCTCGCCGCCTACGAAGTGCGCCACAAGATCGCCATACTGCCCCATTTCGACGCCGCCACACAGGGCGCAGCCAACGCCTTCTTGAAAACCCTCGAAGAGCCGCCCGCTAACGTCGTCCTGCTACTGACCGCGTCAGAAGCCGACACCCTCTTGCCGACTATCATTTCGCGCTGCCGGGTGCTGGCCCTGCGTTCGCTCCCGACCGCTGAGATCGCAACTGCACTTCAGGAACGATGGCAAGCAGCGCCAAACGAGGCAGAGCGCCTGGCACACCTTTCTGACGGTCGGCCCGGCTGGGCTCTGGAGGCGCTGCGCGAGCCGTCGGTCCTGCAGGAACGTGAAGAACATCTGGCATTTTTGACCGAAGCGCTCCCCGGACAGCGCGTGCAACGCTTCGATTTGGCCGACCGTCTGGCAAAGAACGCCGAGACGTTGCCCGATCTGCTCCGAACCTGGCTAACCTGGTGGCGAGATGCAACCCTTCTGGCCTGGGGCGCACCTGAATCGGACAAGTTGGTAAACGTGGATCAACTAGATACGCTTCAGAGACTCACACAGCGCTGGGACCGCCGCAAGATCTCGGCGTCTCTGGAGCAAACAAGAGAGGCCTTGTGGCAGCTGGAACGCAACGCCAATGTGCGGCTGGTGATGGAGAATCTGTTGTTGTGCTATCCGGTGGACGAGAGTGCCCAGCGATTAGAGGTTGGAGATTAGGAATTGGGAAGGCACTCGCCGCCTTGCGCCGCCACCGCGCGCGCGATCTCGTCGGCGAGGTTGAGAACTTCGGCATCGCTCTCCGGGATTTCATCCTCAGAAACCTGCACGTCTCCCTCGTTGCACAAGACGGCGAGCGGCACCTTGT
Source organism: uncultured Ardenticatenaceae bacterium (assembly GCA_964432035.1). GTDB lineage: Bacteria > Chloroflexota > Anaerolineae > Promineifilales > Promineifilaceae > JAAYYY01. The sequence continues at coordinate 11,710 of CAYSMQ010000090.1, read as the reverse complement.
AGTGGGAGCCGGCTTCTTTTATCTGGTAGTTGCGCTCGGGGCGCAGTCCGCGCTCTTTCAACGTGGCGTAGAGGCGGTCCACGTACTCGCCGCCTTCGATAAACAGGTCGTTAAGCTCAGTGGCATCTTGGAAACGATCCCAAGTGGTGTGCACGAAAGTTACTCTTCTCCAGCGCAGGCTGATAATCGGTCGCTCCAATCTTTGCAATGGTCCAAGTTGGACCTTGTAGTAAAAATCATTGGCCCGCGGGTGATCTGGCTGATCGGGAAGCAGCATAGCGCGCGTGGTGAGTTCGTGTCCGTGGCGCGGCGCAAAATAGTGAATGGCCCACTTCATGTCGCCAAAGCGCTGTCCAAAGTAAAAGGCAATATACTCGGCGTGCAGGCCCTTCGGAGCATGTTTCTGAGGTATGCGATACCAGCCTTCACGCTGCGCCAGCGCAAAGTCGTCCGGATGGGGCATATAGGCTACGAGAACCCGATCTTCAGGATAGGCCATCATTCCTAATTTTATCGTGCATAGACCCATTACGGTATAATAAGGTCAGATTGATATAATACTATTTATGCCTGAATTACCCGAAGTAGAAACCTCCATACGCGCCCTTCGCGAACCATTATTAGGAGAGACATTCACCGAGGCCCGCATTTACTGGCCCCGACACATCGACCGCCCCGATCCGCAATCATTCCAGGATCGTATCGCGGGCCTGCGCGTCGAAGATATCAGCCGCCGCGGCAAGTACATGGTGTTCTCTTTAACCGGCGGTGAAACGCTCATCATTCACCTGCGCATGACGGGCCACGTTTCCGTTGTTTGTGGCGACGAACCGTTGCGCGAACACACTCATACCGTGCTCGGTCTCGCCAGCGGCAAGGAGCTACGATTCTACGACACGAGAAAGTTCGGGCGCGTGTACCTCGTGCGCGATCCGCAGGAAATCCTGAGCAAGCTAGGTCCGGAACCGTTGGCGCCCGACTTCACACCCGATGTATTGACCAGGCAACTGGAACGTCGTTCAATGCGCCTTAAATCGCTGCTGTTGGACCAGACGTTCATTGCCGGTGTGGGCAATATTTACGCCGACGAGGCGCTATTCTACGCCGGACTTCATCCGGAGCGGGCAGCCGATACCCTTGACCCCGAAGATATTGAACGCTTACACACAGCCGTCCAGAAGGTATTACGCATGGGCATCGCCCGGGAAGGGGCCAGCATCGACCGCTATCGCAAGCCAGACGGCAGCCGGGGAGACATGCAGAATGCCGTCGCCGTTTTCCGTCGCACCGGCGAGCCATGTTATGAGTGTGGCGCGCCCATCCAGCGCATCGTCCTGGGTGGTCGCAGCACCCATTTTTGTCCAATGTGCCAGCATTGACAGAGAGGGAAAAATTCTATGCAAAGTGAAATCGAGGTAATGCGCGTGGTAAGAGTACCCCCCATGGGCGCCCTCGTCGTACAGGTAGGTAATAAGCGAATAACCACGATCTCAGACGCCGGCGACGAAAATTCACGGCGCCGTTTGCTCGTGGCTATCGGCGAGTTGATCGATTTTGCCGGAGGATACGAAGCGCTTGCCGAAGCAGGCGTGGCGCCCTCGCTGCCACGAGAAGAGCCCGTGTCTCCGGTAGTCGACGACAAAGAAGAGCTGACCCAAGAACAGGCCAGGTTTCTAGACGAGCTGGAGCGCGAACTACGCGGCGGCGCGACGCTTGAATTGGCGTCCGCCGATGAATTGGACCGCTCGGCAACCGATCAGCTGCCACTGACCGACCGCCCACCCACACGCCAGGATACGGTTGGCGTGAATCTCGTAGCGGAAATCGACCGTATTTTACAGAAGCACGTCGGCGCGAGTCCGACGCTTGCGAAACGCAGCATCAAATTGCGCCAGTCGCCCGGCGAGAGCCTGCAGATTGTGGTCGACAACAAGGTCTATTCCCACCCTAGTGAAATTGAAGACCAGGAGGTCAAGCAGGCACTAAAGCGTGCGCTCCAAGAGTGGGAGGCGCGCTAGCAGCCGGCCCGCGCGCTCAGTCGCCGCGACCGTCGGGGGAGGGAGATTTGGGAAGCGTGAAGTAGAAGCGACTCCCCTTACCCTCTTCACTTTGTACCCAGATATCGCCCTGGTGCGCGTCGACAATGCGCTTCACTATAGCCAAGCCAATGCCGGCGCCTCCAAATCGACGCCGTGACGTCCCATCAATCTGATAGAAGCGATCGAAGATGCGTCCGACCTTCTCTTCTGGGACGCCGATCCCCTCATCGGCAACGACCACCAGCAAATCCTCCTCCCGTTCCACCATGCGCAATTCAATCGTTCCGCCGTCAGGGCTAAATTTCATCGCGTTGCCAATGAGGTTGTCTAGCACCTGATTGATGCGTCCCCGATCGACTTGTACGACACCCTTGGTCTTTGGCGGTCGCAGGGTGAGCGTCAGGCCATTTTCACGGGCGCCTATGCGATGACCGTCCACTGCTTCCTCTAAGAGCGACGCCATAGAGACCGGTTGGCGCATGAGATTGGCGCTCTCGATGCGCTGTAAGGACATAATGTCTTCCACCAGCCGGGTAACTTCTCCCGTCTTCTGTGCCACGATCCTTAGCACGCGCAACTGTTCGGACGAGAGCTCGCCTAGCTCCCCGTCCACGAGCAAATCTACATAGCCCCGAATAAAGGTGAGTGGCGTGCGCAGTTCGTGCGATACGTTTTGCACAAGCTCATCCTTGAGGCGATCGTTCTCTTTTAGCTCTTCGTAAGCAACTGCCAGCTCAGCTGCACGCTCTTCTAGCGCCTCAAAGAGCCGCGCATTGGCGATGGCAACGCTAACCTGTGCTGCGGCAATTGTCAGTAGCTGGATGTCGGAATCGCTAAACGCTTCCGGCCGGTCACTGTCCACCGTCAGCGTGCCAATCACCTCATTACGGGTAACAAGTGGAACAACGAGCAACGAGCGAAGAACGTCATCAAAAAAGAGAAAATCTGGTTCACGATAGGTGTCGCGAATGTATATCATGCGCCGTTCGCTGACGGCACGACCGGAGGCGCCCTCGCCTAGCTGTATTCGCACCCGGTGATACTGTGGCTTAATGCCTGCCGCTGCCTCAACGACCAGTTCCCGTTCGTCCGAAGACAACAGGGCAATCGTGCTGGCTCGCGCCTTCAACAACTTCTGCAACGTCTGCACCGTGGTCTGTAGCACCAGTTCCACTCGCAGGTTACCGGTTACTTGCTTTGCCATCTCCACAAGCGCCGACATACTCCGCAGCCGCTGTTGAGCATCGCTGAAGAGCCGCGCGTTCTCCACCGCAACGGCCGCCTGGTCGGCGAGCAAATTCATCAACAATCGCTCTTCCGGCGTAAACTCATGCGGCTCAACGTACGTCACCGTAAACGCGCCGATAACACGATCGTTGTGCTTCAGCGGAAATCCCGCAATTGCCTGTACGCCCCACCCGCTGGCCTCATCTCCCTGGTACAAAGGGTGTACGTTCGCATCGTCGATGACCACCGCCTCACCGGAGTACACGACGCTTGCCGTCAGACCGTCCTTGCGTGGCGCGGCAACGGCCGGTTCACGACTGCCATCGCGCCACAGAGCCGAACAAAAGGTAAACTCGTCTTTTTCCTCATCCCAAAGATATATGTGTAAGTTGTTCGCCTCTATCAACCGCAACGCCGCTTCCGTAATATTCTGCAGCACGACTTCTAATTCCAGCGGCGTGTTCAGCTGCAGCACGATCTGATGGAACGTCGATAGCTCTTCGATGCGCCGCTGCGCCTGTGTATAAAGCTGTGCGTGCTCAATGGCAGCTGCCGCCTGTCCCGTCAGATTGCGCGTCAGTCTAATTTCTCGCTCCGCAAACGGTCCCGAGGACGCCGACCGCCCAAGAACGACAACGCCAAGACAACGGTTGCGGTGTACAAATGGCGCCAACAACAGAGTATCAAGCGTCACTTCATCCAGTAGCGATTTCTCCCCACTCGTCAGATCATGGCCACGGGACAGGTTCAAAAACTGACGTTCTTCAAAGACGCGTCGCACCATAGGATGTGACGCTATTTCTTTGAACGCCGCTACTGCGGAGCTACCGTTCTCCGTGCCCGCCGCCGTCGCGCTTGGCGCTCGGTCGTGTACGACAACCTCAAGCCGATCTGCGCTCGTCCCCACCAAAATAGCACATGCCGCAACGTCTAGCGCCCTAACCATTTCCTTAACAACCGTGCGCAACACCGTATCACGATCAAGCTCGGCGCTAATGGCGGCGCTCGCCTCGTACAGCGTCGTCAGCTCATGCATCTGACTCTGTACTTCGGCGTGGAGGCGGGAGTTCTGCAACGCCAGCGACGCGTGAGAGGCAAGCGTCGATATTAACCACACCTCGTGCTCTCCATATGTGCCAACCTCCGCAGAATCCAGCGTCACAATTCCGACGAGATCCTCACCCGCCACCAACGGCACTGCGACCCAGGAGTTCACATACTCAAAGCCCTCAACCACCTTCCACTGGGGATGCGCGCGCACATCTTCGATGGCCAGGGGCTCTAGCGTGTCAATGACCTGATGTAATAACGATGAGTGGCGCAGCTGCTGGTTTCCGCGTTCCAACATCAGGGACGGCGAAACGTCGCCATAGGGAACGTGATCATGAAAGTGCAACTCTCCATCTTGCACCAGGCTGAGCGTCGCCGAATCGAATGGAACAACGCCCCTTACGGCGGACAGGAAGCGCTCTAGGACGGCGTCAGGATCAAGGTGCGCGCTGGCCGGTGTTATGGCTTTATTCATCACAGGCCACCCCCATATCTCCATCCGCCGGTAACCAATGGCGCGCAGCTCGGCAAATGCGCTCTCATTTCCCTTCGACTGGAACTATCCCCTTCCATTTCTTACCCGAACTGGCAGAACGAAATTAACGTTGTACTCGGGCGCGTCTTCGACCCGTGTTGGCGCGCCTTTCTGCGGCGCGGTCCTGGCGCAGGTGACAATGCTTGTACTTCTTGCCGCTGCCACAAGGACAGGGATCATTGCGGCCCACTTTGGGCATTTCGCGCCGCAACTCGACGCCCTTGCCCTGGTCACGTTGCACCATCTGGTAACCGGCTTGGCTCATCTGCTCTTGATAAGCCACCTCAGCCTCCTGGCGCTCGATAAACGCCTGGTGACTCTGTAGCTCGCGGAAGAAACGATCGACGACACTTTCGTCAATGTTGCCACGCATATCTGCGAACATCTGGTAAGAGCGCCGCTTATATTCAACCTTCGGATCGCGCTGAGCAAAGGCCTCCAATCCAATTTCACGGCGCAGATCGTCCATGGCGGTCAGGTAGTCACGCCACTCGTTGTCAATCGCGCTCAACAGCAACAGGCGCTGGAAATTCACATACTGCTCTTGACCAATCCGTTCACGCCAGGCATCTTGCTGATCGACCACGTGGTCTTCTAACGCCTCCTTCAGCGCCTCTGTATCCAGCGCCGAAAGACTGTCGAGCAGCAAATCACGCAACAACTGGTCGATCCTGTGCTTGAAACCGGCCTGCTGGTTCTTTAAGGCCTTCTTCGAGAGACCCTCCACGGCAAACTCGGAGAAGGCATCATTCAACTTGCTCGAAGCGTCCTCCCAGATCTCCTCGCGCCGGTTTTCGTCAATATAGCCAGCAAGAAAATTATCAAAGAGCGACTCAACCTGCGCCACAAACTCCCGGCGCGTATTCTCGCGCGCTTGGATCTGTCCCGAACGGAGTGTGCCCAACCGCGCCGCAAGATTAGGTACCGGCGGCAATAGCGGGAGGAAGCGGTTCATAGCGCGCAGCAGCTGGTAAAGATTTTGCCCTTCCTGCTCCTGTACATAGGCCAGTTTCATGAAACGCTCAGTCAGTTCTGACGCCGACATCTCGGCCAGCTCTGAGCGATCAAACTCCAGAACATCAGGCAAAAAGGTGCGGAGCCGGTTGACCACGCCGTTCACGTTGATCGTATCCGTTGCATCCGTACTGAAATGGGCAATTGCCTGCTCAATCTCTCCGCGAATGAAGCCCGGATAGTCTTCCAGATAGTTGTGAACCAGCTCCTCAATCGTGGTCGCGAAGGCAGCCTCAATCTTCTCGTCGAGGTCAACACCCTCATCCATCAAGATGGCGCGCCGCTCGTCATAGATGGCCTGCCGCTGCTTATTCATAACGTCGTCATACTCGACCACGTTCTTGCGGATGTCGAAGTTATACCCTTCAATTCGCTCCTGGGCGTTCTCGATCAGGCGGTCCAGGATACCCATCTCCAGCGGCACGTCCTCGGGCAAAACGTTGCCGGACATAAAGCGTTTGAGCCGCTCGCCTCCAAAACGCTTCATGAGATCGTCTTCGAGCGATAGGAAAAACCTTGACGACCCCGGATCACCCTGTCGCGCTGCACGACCACGCAGCTGGTTATCGATACGCCGCGACTCGTGCCGTTCGGAACCCACGACGTGCAGGCCGCCAAGCTCCCAAACGGTGGTGCGCTCTTTCTCCGCATCGGCCTTAATTTCCCTGATGCGCTCCACAACCCAGGGCTCCAGGCCCGGGACTGACGACACCAGCAAATCAGCTTCGCGATCGCTACCCGCCAACACCGTTCGAATCAATGCCGCCCGGCCATTGTAATTATGCTCGAAGACCAACTCCGCCAGGAATTCGGCCACCTGCCGCGTGTCTCCTTGAATATTCTGGTAGCGACTATAGAGCTGCATCAAGCGCACAGCATCATCGACCAGGGCGACATCTTTACCAACCGCTTCCACGTGTTCACGCGCCGCCGGCAGCTGGTTCACCCGCACAAGGCGCAACACCTGGCGTAGGTCGCTGAAATCGATGTCATACGGCTCCTGCAGCGCCTTCGCCAGGTACCCAATGACCTGTACTTCTTCGATTTCTTCTAACGCGGCGTCATATTCCGTCCTGGTGTCCTTCAGCGAATCGACGAGATCATCACTCAGTTTAGGATGCTTCTCCGCGAAATCGCGCGCCGCATCTTCCCCGTCTTCCACCAACTTCTGCGCCAACTGCGCCAGCAGGCCGCGGTCAAACATCTCATCTTCAAGCGCCTCTGCCGACATACCTTCCGCATTGCCACCAAGAATGATGTCGGTGCCACGCCCGGCCATGTTCGTGGAGATCGTCACCGCTCCTTTACGGCCGGCCTGGGCCACAATCAACGCCTCAGAATCGAAATTCTTAGCGTTTAGCACATTGTGCTTAATTCGCGCCTTCTGCAGCATGCGGTGGATGACTTCCGAGTGCTCAACCGACGTTGTACCCACCAGCACCGGACGGCCGTCTTCGTGATAGCGTTCTATCTCGTTAATGATGGCCGAATTCTTCGCCTCGCCGTTAGCAAAGACCTGGTCGGCAAAGTCCGTGCGCTGGAAGAATACGGGCTCATCCGGCGCATCGGGTCGGGCGTAATAAATCTCTTCTGTACCGTCGAGACGGTTGTGGTACTCCTCCAGCCCCATTAACCCGTTTTCATAGATGTACTGCACATTTGTAGGCAGCGGCGTCACGTCAAGCTCATAAATCTCGTTGAACTCCTCCGCATCCGTGAGCGCCGTACCCGTCATGCCCGCCAGTTTGTCGTAGAGCCGGAAGTAGTTCTGCAACGTAATCGTCGCCACCGTCACAGTCTCCCGCTTGATCTGTACGCCTTCCTTCGCTTCAATCGCTTCGTGCAACCCGTCAGAGTAGCGACGTCCGGGCATCAGACGGCCCGTGAAATCGTCGACGATGACGACCTGCCCATCCTGCACCACATACTGCTGGTCACGCTGGAACAAATACTGCGCGCGCAGGGCATTGTCCAGATAGTATGTTAGATGATAAAAACGCGGATCATAAAGACTCTGGCCCGCTTCCACGTCGATTTCAGGAATGCGGCTCTCTATTTCCGCAATTCCCATGTCGGTCAGGCTAATTGAACGACTCTTGTGGTCAATGTCATAGTGACCGTTCGGCTCCTGATCCTCTTCGGCCGTGTTTTCACGTAGGTTGCGCAGATACTGTGAAAAACGCAGGTAATCCTTGCCAGAACGTTGCACGGGCCCTGATATGATGAGCGGCGTGCGCGCCTCGTCGATCAGAATGTTGTCAACCTCGTCAATGATCGAATAATGCGCCTCGCGCTGAACCAGATCATCCCTATTATTGACCATGTTATCGCGCAGGTAGTCAAAGCCGAATTCGCTGCTTGTACCGTATGTAATATCGGCCAGATACGCGTCCTGACGATCGCACGGACGCCAGTGTACCAGGCGTTCATCCTCCAACTTAGCCGCCGGGTTGACATAGTCAGGATCATAGAGCGCGGAGAACCGTTGCGGGCCAATACAGCCCACGCTCAGTCCCAGAGCGTAGAAAATCTTACCCATCCAGCCGCCATCACGGCGCGCCAGATAGTCATTTACAGTGACCAGATGTGCGCCCTTCCCGGTCAGAGCATTCAAATAAAGGGGCAGCGTTGCCACCAGCGTCTTACCCTCACCGGTGCGCATCTCGACGACTTCGCCACGGTGCAGCAGAATGCCGCCTATGATTTGCACGTCATAGTGGCGCAGGCCTGTCGTGCGGCGCGACGTCTCACGTACGAGCGCAAAGGCTTCAGGCAGGATATCTTCGAGGGTCTCGCCCGCCTCCAACCGCTCCTTGAAGCCCGCGGTTTCATCACGCAGCGCCTCATCCGTATAACCACTGTAGCGCTCCTCCAACGTGGCTACTTCATCCACAGTGGGCTGCAGACTGTCCAGCAGCTTTTCAGTCGGATCTCCAACAATTTTATGGTATAGTTTTTTTAGCATAGAGAGAGATTCTTCTTGCCGAACGACCTAGGGACGCTGGCACATATGAACATAATCAACTCCACAATACCTTAGCTTACGTCTATCGCCCAATATACGCCATAAAAAACGCCTAAATAATAGGTACTATTAATCGGCCACTATTCTACGTTATCTGCGTCACTACTCGTTAAATAGCTCACCTACGCTGCGCCCTTCATGCGACCGCAGAATGACCTCGCCCAACAGCTCGGCCACCGTCAGCACCTTGATGTTGGGCAACATCTTTTCTTGCGGAATCGGTATCGTATCTGTGGTCACAATCTCCTTGATGGGCATTGCCGCCAGGCGCTCCACCGCCGGATCCGACAGCACCGGGTGCGTAAAGGCCACATACACGTCCAGCGCGCCATTCTCCATTACAACCTCAACAGCCTGCTGAATTGAACCACCCGTGTCCACCAGGTCGTCAACTATCATCACGTTGCGCCCTTCCACATTACCAATGAGCGTCAACGCCTCGCGGTGCAAATCATTTCCCAGTCGCCGTTTCTCCACAAATGCCAGCGGTAACCCCAACTCGTCGGCATACTTGCGACCGCCCTTTGCAAAACCAAGATCGGGCGTCACTATCGTCATATTACTGAGATCTTTCTCTCTAAAATAATCGACGATGATGTAGCGCGCCGTAAGCACGTCGCCTGGAATCTTATAGAATCCCTGAATCTGGCCCGCGTGCAGATCCAGCGTGATCCAGCGGTCCGCACCGGCAACCTCCGTGATATCGGCCATCAACCGCGCCGTAATCGGCGTGCGCGGTTGTGTTTTCTGGTCACTCTGCGAATAAGCCATGTAAGGCACAACCACCGTAATACGCCCGGCCGAATCACGTTTCAGGCAATCGATGGCGATCATCATCTCCATGATGTTGCGGTGCACCGGCCTCGAATGGCTATGAATCAGGAAAACATCCTGACCGCGCACGCTTCCGTGCAACTTAACCCAAACATTTTCATTGGGAAAGTCGATGATATCCCATCCACTCAGCGGAACGTTGATATAGTCTGATATCCGTCTCGCCAACGCCGGACACCCAGACCCGGCGAACAGTTTGATGCCCCCGTAGCTAATAACTGACACAAGTTACTCCATCGAATTCTGTTGTCAATTTGCCTCAAAAACGCCTCAGCGCTGGGGAAAGATCTGGAAAAACAGTTGCTCGGCGGCCGTGTAAGGGTCTATCTCGCGGGCTGCCACAGCGCTGACCAGCCACTTGCGATCGTCGCCGCTCACGCGATCGTCCAGTTGTCGTGCAAGCTGAGCCCACAAGATCTGATCGATCTCCTGCCGACTCCGCTCTCTTTCTCGCTGAAACCACTCACCGGACCGCTCAAGATAAGCGCGGTGCTCGAAAATCGTTTCTACCACTTTTGCGATGCCCTCCCCTTCCGTTGCCACCGTCTCAAAAACATTGACGCGCCACTCCGCATTTTCCTCTACCTCGTGGTCACCGCGACCGTTGCCGGCCCCTGCCGGCGGCTTCGTCCGGCTCCGAGAGCGCCTCGTGCTCTGACCCATGTGCAACATGAGCCGCAGCGACTTGACCGTGTTCTGCGCGCCCGGCCGATCCGCTTTATTGACGACCAGAATGTCTGCAATCTCCAGGATCCCGGCCTTTATCGACTGAATATCGTCACCCATCCCGGGCGCCTCAACCACAATCGTCGTATGCGCCGTGCCGGCAATGCTGACCTCGGCCTGTCCCGCGCCAACGGTCTCGATCAAGATCACGTCAAAGCCGGCTGCATCCAGTACCTTCACGGCCGAGGACGTCGCGCGTGCCAGCCCACCCAGTGTGCCGCGCGATGCCATGCTGCGAATAAAAACGTGCTCATCGCCGGCAAGATCCTGCATGCGCACCCGGTCGCCAAGCAAGGCCCCTCCGGAGAACGGGCTACTCGGATCGACCGCAATAATGCCCACCGACAGCTCCCGTTCGCGTAGAACACGCGCCAGCTGGTTAACTAATGTGCTTTTTCCCGATCCGGGCGCGCCGGTGATGCCCACAATGTGCGCCTTTCCCGTAAAGGGATAGAGCATTGTTACGATTTTGCGGGTATCCTCTTCGCTTCGTTCAATACGGCTAATGGCTCGCGCCACCGCTCGATGATCGCCGGTGCGAATGCGGGCCAACAAATCATCCACCCGGCGAAGCCTCCCGTCCCGAGGCCGCCTCGCGTATGGCCTGAACGATCTTGTCCATCCTGGTCCCGGGCCCAAACACGGCTGCAACACCGGCGTCCTTCATAGCTGGGACGTCATCGTGTGGCACGATGCCTCCCAGGAACACCGGCACATCGGACATATCGCGCTCACGCATCAGCTCCATGATGCGCGGCACCAACGCCTTGTGTGCGCCGGAAAGAATGCTCAAGCCGATAGCATCCACGTCCTCTTGTAGCGCGCCCTCCACCACCATTTCCGGTGTCTGCCGCAGGCCCGTGTAAATGACCTCCATGCCGGCATCGCGCAAACCGCGTGCAATGACTTTGGCGCCGCGATCATGTCCGTCCAGACCCGGCTTGGCAATTAAGACGCGAATCTTACGTTCTGCCATCTAAGACTCCTCCAAAATGAACTAACATCGACTTCGGTGTCACCTATCATTATAGCGCCTGTAACAACTTTTACGACTGTTATGGCGATGCGGGGGCGACCATTCAGACCCCTGACCTAACAACACTACTTACAGTCCAGGCCATTGTATTGACTTTAGAGCTACGATTGCCGATAATCTATATACTACAGTACCAGAGTACCAGTAAGCACCGTGTGGCCCGGAAATCTTATTCATAGCAGTTGTAGAATGCTGCGAGAAAAACATTGCCAGACCGAAGGAGT
>CAYSMQ010000089.1:5991-14015 GCA_964432035.1 uncultured Ardenticatenaceae bacterium | reverse complement strand
ATGAACGGCGAGCCCGTGAATAGCATGGACGATCTGATTACACAGCTGGCGCGAACGGGCCAGGTCGGGGAAACGGTCACACTGACCATCACTCGCGACGGGGAAGAACAAGACGTGCAGGTGACGCTGCAAGCCCGGCCTGAAAGCGCAGAACCACAGTTCCAGGAAGCACAGCAGGCCTGGATGGGTATTCTGGCTGGAACGTTGACGCCGCAACTGGCGGAGGCCATGGATCTACCCGCCGATCAACAAGGTGTGCTTATTGGCGAGGTCGTCGGCGGTAGTCCGGCGGAGGAAGCAGGTTTGCAAGGTAGCACGACGACGGCCGAAATCAATGGTCAGGAAGTGTTGGTGGGCGGCGACGTGATCGTCGCCGTTGATGGCCATCCCATCCCCGACATGCAAACGTTGCAGCAATTCCTGACCCAGTACATGCCGGGCGATGAAATCACGGTCACCGTGCTGCGCGATGGTGAAGAAGTCGAATTAGAGTTGACTCTAGGGCAGGCACCACGCTAAGGACGGTTGCTTAGCAGCAGCGCCGGCGGTCACTTCCAAGGATTCTCCATGGTCTGGATCAGGATAGGCCGGCCAATCTTGGTATTGGGCCGCCGGCTCAGCAACCACACAATCAGATCGGCGATGTCTTCTGGATAGAGACACTTACTCTCGTCTAGGGCCGGATTGCCCTCGCTCATCTCTGTCACGACCATTCCCGGGCAAATGGTATCCACGCGGATGCCGTGTTCCTGGTTCTCGCGCTGGATAATCTCGCCCAGCGCGTTAAGCGCGTGTTTGGAGACGCCATAGGCGCCATTGCCCTGGTAATGTTCGATTCCCGATTCCGAGCTAATGTTGATAATGTGACCCGCGCGGCGACGACGCATCTCCGGCAATACTGCACGCGCCATGAGAAAGGGGCCGCGTAAATTCACGGCCATGATACGGTCCCAGGCGGCAAGATCATGCTCGTGGATGGCTCGTCCGCCGCCAATGCCTGCATTATTGACGAGGATATCGACTGCTCCCCACGTTTCGCGCACCTTCTGTACCAGCCGCAGCACGTCCTCCTCTATGGCTACATCGGCAGTGAGGGCCCACCCTTCTCCTCCCGCATCTTCTATGCGCGCCACCGTGCCCTGCAATGGTTGCGCCCGTCGTCCGCAGACGGCCACGCGTACGCCTTCTGTGGCAAGGGACACGGCAATTCCGCGCCCAATTCCGGTGCCTCCGCCTGTGACAATGGCGATTTTCCCGTTAAGTTCCTGCGTCGTTTTCACAACCACTCTCCTCGTTCTTCAATTCAGTTGTCGGGCGGAGATTATAAAGCGCCGCGCCTGTTGTTCCAATGTCGTCCGCCGTTTTGCATATTGACACAACCAGTGGCTACTGCTACAAACAGCAGCATGGCTGATACTGTGCTCGTCGTCGAAGATGAAACGACGCTTCTAGAAACCCTGGCTTACAATCTCAAGCGCCAGGGATATGACGTACTGACTGCCAGCGGCGGCACGCAGGCCCTGGAACTGGCCCGCAAGGAGCAACCGGACGTGATCGTACTCGACGTGATGCTGCCCGGTCTGGACGGGTTTGAAGTCTGCCGCGCCCTGCGGCGTGAGATGAACGTGCCAATCCTGATGCTCACGGCGCGGGATGAGGAAGTGGACAAGATCGTGGGCCTGGAAGTGGGCGCCGACGATTACATGACCAAGCCGTTTAGCATGCGCGAGTTTTTGGCGCGGGTAAAAGCCTTGCTGCGTCGCGTAAGACTGATCCGGGAGGATCTGGCCACAGAGAGCGCGGCCGCGGACGTTGTCGGGCCGACAGAGGCCACGGTTGAGGTCGAAGAAACGATGACCTTTGGCAACCTAGAGATCGATCAGGCCCGGCGCGAGGTGCGTGTGGACAGTGAGCCACGCCGCCTTAAACCGAAGGAGTACGAACTGCTGGTGTTTCTGGCCCGCAACCGCGGCATTGCCCTATCCCGCGATCTGATACTCGATCGTGTCTGGGGATGGGAGCACGACGGCTCCAGTCGCACGGTCGACGTGCACATACGGTGGCTGCGGGAGAAGATTGAAGAGGAGCCCAGCAAGGCTCAGCGCATCATTACGGTACGCGGCATCGGCTATCGTTTCGACGGCTAACAACGGCAAAAATGTTTTCCAGTATCCGCTGGCGCATTGCTGTTTCCTATACCATCCTCATTCTAACGGCAATGGCCGGTCTGGCCCTTTTCCTATCCACCGTCACGCGCAATAATGCCCTAGAGGAGCTCCGGAGCAATCTGCAGTCAGATGCTCGCGCCGTCGTCGAAGTAGCACGCCCGCATTTGCAGAATGGAAGCGACGCAACTGAGCTGGACATGTTGGCCGAACAGTGGGCCCAGCTCCTTGCCGTGCGCGTTACCATTATTTCGCCAGAGGGGGACGTGCTTGGCGAATCGCACCTGGACGCCAACGTCATGGCCAATCATTTGCGCCGCCCGGAGATCCAACAGGCGCTGGTGGCCGGCGAGGGCAGTAGCACCCGCTTCAGCGAATCTTTGGGTGAGGAGATGGTCTACGCGGCACAGCCTATCGTCGAAGGTGAGGAACTACTCGGTTTTGGCCGCGTCGCCCTACCCGCCAATACCATTGCGCGCAGAATCAGCAATCTGGTGAACACGCTCTTTTCGGCGGCGTTGATCATCAGCATTCTCGCAGTGCTGTTGGCCGTAGTCATTGCCGAGCGCACGGCCCGTCCCGTGCGCCGTCTGACCGCCGTCGCCGAACGCATGGCGCGCGGCGACCTGGAGGCGCGCCTATTTGTTTCTTCCCGCGACGAAGTTGGCAAGCTGACGCGAACATTCAACAATATGGGCGAGGAGCTTCGCGACAAAGTGCGCACCCTCGATGAGCAACGCAACCGCCTGGCAACGGTCCTTGAACTAATGGCCGATGGTGTGCTGATCACCGACGGGGATGGTCGCGTGCAGCTAATCAACCCCGCGGCCGCCGATCTGCTTAATACTCGAGAAGAAGCGGCTCTGGGCCAGACGTTTGCTCAAGTCGTGCGCCACTACCAGCTCATAGAGGTCTGGCAACGCTGTCAGGAAACCGGCGAAGAGCAAACGGAAACCATAGAAATCGGACGGCGCGATCTTTTCGTACAAATCATCGTTACGCCGCTGCGGGAGGGACGGGAGGGAAGCTTAATCATCCTGCAGAATTTGACCCCCTTGCGCCGCCTGCAAGTCGTTCGCCGCGATTTTATCAGCAACATCTCACACGAACTGCGGACTCCGCTGGCCTCTCTCAAAGCGCTTGTGGAAACGCTGCGCGACGTGGCGACGGACGATCCCTCTGCCTCGGCGCATTTTCTCAACAGCGCCGAACGGGAAGTCGACTCGCTGACCCAAATGGTGCAGGAGTTACTGGAGCTGTCGCGAATCGAGTCGGGCAAGGTGCCATTACGGCTGTCGCCGGTCAACGTGTCAGAGGTGATCCATCCCGCCGTTGAGCGGCTGGCGCCCCAGACAGAACGCGGCGAGCTAGAGCTTTACATGGACGTGCCCGAGGAGCTGCCCCCTGTTCTGGTGGACGCCGCGCGCGTTCAGCAGGTCATCACCAATCTCGTGCACAACGCGATCAAGTTCACACCGCCGAACGGCAACATCAGCATTGCAGCTCAATATGACGGTGAAGACGATGTCATCGTTATTAGCGTTCGGGACACGGGCGTGGGCATTCCGGAAGTTGACCTTTCCCGCATCTTTGAGCGCTTCTACAAGGCCGACCGCGCTCGCAGCGGCGGAGGCACCGGGCTTGGCCTGGCCATCGCGCGCCATCTTGTGCAGGCACACGGCGGACGCATCTGGGTGGAGAGCCGCGAAGGCGACGGCAGTGTCTTCTACTTCTCCCTTCCCGTTGCCAGACCTCACACGAACGCGTAGGGTCTGCATCTAACGTACTGGCATGGGAGCCAATATCCGCAACCCCTTCAGTTAACCTGCAGTTAACAACACCATTGCAATAACTTAACGTTGCTTTGAAAGTGCGTTAATTGGGCAACGTTACGCTTGGCAGCGTGATACAAGAAACAATCAACTACCATTTGCCGGCGTCTGAACTCACTCGCTTGTTCAGACAGTTCAATTACTTTGAAGTCTTCACTATGCGGGAGCCCTCTCCACTTCTGTGGACAAACTACCCACGATCATTCTCTGGAGGAGAATAATGCATCGCAAACGTTTATTTCTATTCATACTGATCACGATTATTCTGGCAGCCTGCGGCGGCGAGCAACCCGCCGCCGAACCGCAACTCATCGAAATCACGCGTGTGGTAACGGACGTGCAGGAAGTAGAAGTTACGCGCGTCGTCACCGAACAGGAAGAGGTCGAAGTAACACGCGTCGTCGAATCTCAGCTAGAGGTTCTTGCCTTACCTTCGGTCGATCCACTTGAGGTCGAGGGTGACATCGTAACCGCTGGCAGCTCCACGGTCTTTCCCCTGACAGAAGCGATGGCGACGCGATTCGAGGACGAAGGTTACTCAGCCCAGATCACGATTGACAGCATCGGCTCCGGCGCCGGTTTCGAACGCTTCTGCGTGGCCGGTGAATCGGACATCTCCAACGCCAGCCGCCCCATCAACGAAACAGAAGTCGAATCGTGCCGCAGCATCGGCCGCGAACCGATTGAGTTCCGCGTGGGCACCGACGCCCTCGCCGTCACCGTCAGCCAGGACAACGACTTCGTCCAGGATGTGACCCTTGAAGAACTGACGCTCATCTTCTCCAGCGCCGAGAACTGGTCCGACGTGCGCGCCGAGTGGCCCGACGAGCCCGTCCTGCGCTACATCCCCGGCACCGACAGCGGCACCTTCGACTACTTTGTCGAGGAGATTTTCGAAGAGAACGAAGAACCCATCCTCGAGGCCAGCAACCTGGAACAAAGCGAAGATGACAACGTCCTGGTCCAGGGCGTGATCGGCAGCCCCTACGCCGTCGGCTTCTTCGGCTACGCCTACTTCCAGGAAAATGCCGACACCCTCAAGGTCTTGAGCATCGAAGGCGTGGAGCCCAGCCAGGAGAATGTGGAAAACGGCAGCTATGCGTTGGCGCGACCACTGTTCATCTACTCTGACGCCGGCATCATGCAGGAAAAGCCACAGGTCGCCGCCTTCATTAACTTCTATCTGACCCACGTCAACGAAGAAATTGTGCCCGTCGGTTACTTCCCCGCCAGCGACACGGCCCTTGAACAGGCCCGCCAGAGCTGGCTGACCGCCACGGCGCAATAATTGACTGCAAGTAACCCGGCAGGGGAAGGCCTCGTCTCTCCTATCTCCCCTTCCCCTGCCGGAACCCGAATTAGCCAGTTTACGCAACGTGAGGCCCGCCTTCCAGGGGGCCTCACGCTTACCGTTTGAAAGAGGAGACAATAATGGAGCGAAGCGAAGCACTACTGCAAAGTGAACCGGACGCCCTGGAGACGGTGCGCCCTGCCCGCAACTTCCTTGCGAGGCGGCGGCGACCCGTGGAAACGATCATAGGCACTCTCTTGTTTCTTTGTGGTGCTATATCGATATTGACCACCATCGGTATTGTTTATGAGCTGGGCAGCGAGTCGCTTAGTTTCTTTACGCGACAGCTGTGGGAAAATACTAACAAGCGACTGGTCGAAGATATCGGCCCTGACGAAACGACCCTCGAGGTAACCGCAACAGGGGCGCCGCTGCGCGAAGGCGACGTGCTACAGTTGGGTGAAGAACAGATGCGCGTTGCGACGCTGGCGGCAACGACGGTTACAGTCGAGCGCGGCGTTGACGGCACGCAGCCGGCCGCACATCGCGCCGGGCCGGATTTCTTGCGCTCAAACAGCGTTACGCTCACCGAGTTCCTCACGGGCACATCGTGGAGCCCACAGATTGGCCAGTTTGGCATCTGGCCCCTGGTTACGGCGACGGTGTTGACCAGCGCCATCGCCATGCTCGTGGCGCTGCCGTTGGGGCTGGCTTCGGCCATCTATTTAAGCGAGTACGCCAGTGATCGAGCGCGCAGCATTATTAAACCCGTTCTGGAAGTTCTGGCCGGAGTGCCCACGGTCGTTTACGGTTATTTCGCGCTGACCTTCATGACGCCGTTGCTTCGCGCAGTGCTGGGTCGTGAGACCGTACAAATATTCAACACGGCCTCTGCCGGCATCGTCGTGGGCATTCTAATCATTCCCCTGGTTTCTTCCATGAGCGAAGACGCGCTCCACGCCGTACCGCGCTCGCTGCGAGAAGCTGCTTATGCCGTGGGCGCGACGCGGCTGGAGACGGCCGTGCGCGTGGTCGTACCTGCTGCATTTTCGGGCATCGCAGCTGCCTTCGTCGTGGCCATTTCACGCGCCATCGGCGAAACGATGATCGTAGCCATTGCCGCCGGCGCAGGGCCCAAGTTCACGTTCAATCCCTTCGAATCGGCGGAAACGATGACGGGTCACATCGTGCGCATCAGCGGCGGTGATCTCAGTTACAACTCTATCGATTACAACAGCATCTTTGCCATCGGCCTTCTGCTCTTTTTGATGACGTTGGGCCTCAATTTCATGAGCCGACGTATCGTGAACCGCTATCGTGAAGTCTACGAATAGATTTTCAGGAAGTGAACTATTATGAGTAACGGAGAATACAACTATCCGGAGGGCGCATCTTTACAGGCAACAGTGCGCGCCCGTCATCGTTCTGGCGCCGTATGGCGGATCGTCTTTCAGGTTTCTACTATCGTGGGCATCATTGCCCTGACGGCGCTGCTATATAACATTGCCAATCAGGCTTTTGGCCTGGTGGCCGTAGAGAACGCAGTTGAACCACAAAGCCTGGTCGTCGCCTATCAGCAGGCACAGGCCGCTCAATCCGAAACGTCGCAAATGGACTCGGAGATGGCGCTTGAAGCGTTGCCCACCGAGGCGCTCGTGAGCATTCTGGCGAGCCATATTAACGACGGCGTCGGCCGCCGCCTGGAACGCGAGCAGCGCTTTTTTGAATCGTATCTGGTATTTGACACGGTTGACGATTACACGGCCGCATGCGCCGATGCATCGCCGCCAGCCGGCTGCACGTTACAGCCGCGCAACCACCGGGACATTTACCAACTCGTGGTCGAGCGTGTCGTACAGCCGGACGTTAAACGTACCTGGTCACTATTCGATTCGCTCTTCAGACGAGAGATGATTCTGGCCGAGGCGCAAGAGAGTTTTCCGCAAGCGGAGGTCGTGTTTCGCAACTGGCTTACATCGGACTTCGTCACCAGCGCCCAAAACCCGCTTCCAGAAGTGGCCGGCGTGCGCACAGCGATATTAGGTTCGCTTTGGGTCATCCTCATCACAGTTCTCTTCTCCTTTCCTGTCGGCGTGGGCGCCGCCATCTACCTGGAGGAGTATGCCGGTGAGAGCCGCCTCAACCAGCTCATCCAAACCAATATCAACAACCTTGCCGGGGTACCTTCGATCATCTACGGTATGTTGGGCCTGGCCATCTTTGTACGGCTCCTGGAAGCGCTCACAAGCGGGACGGTCATGGGCGCAGCCGATCCTACCACGGCAAACGGACGCACGATTCTATCCGCCGGCCTCACCCTGGGTCTGCTCATCCTACCGATCGTGATCATTAACGCGCAAGAAGCCATCCGCGCCGTGCCTGACTCGCTGCGCCACGCTAGCTACGGTCTGGGCGCCACACGTTGGCAGACGGTCTGGTCACACGTACTTCCCAGTGCGTTGCCCGGCATTCTTACCGGCGCGATCTTGTCTATGTCACGCGCTATCGGCGAAACGGCGCCGCTTGTCGTAGTCGGCGCCTCCACCTTTATCACCGTGGATCCCAGCGGACCGTTTTCAAAGTTCACCACGTTGCCCATTCAAATCTACCAATGGACGTCGCGCCCGCAGGGCGAATTTCGCAATATCGCCGCGGCGGCAATTATCGTGCTGCTGGCCATGCTGCTGAGTATGAACGCCGGCGCCGTCCTTCTTCGCAATCGTTTTAGCAAGAGGT